>VFKW01000026.1 GCA_009885355.1 Candidatus Berkelbacteria bacterium | reverse complement strand
TCATATCGCTCATCCGACTCCAGATCTGTCAGATTTTCCAAATTTCCCGCGTAGGTCAACAGATCAAAATTCACAATCTGGCAATCCTCATGCTTTTGAAGCATATAACGAATAAAATTTGACCCAATAAACCCCGCCCCGCCTGTAACAAAATATTTCATATTTACTCCTAAAACTCTGTATCACTATCTTTCAAAAAGGGTGCCTCAGTATCTTTTTGAGATAAAATCGGTTCTATTTCTCCCCAATTTACCCCGATTTCCGGATCATTATACCTAATGCCTCTGTCGCATTCTTTCGAATACATATTATCCGTTTTATACTGGATTTCAGTGTCATCAACCAAGGTTAAAAACCCGTGCGCAAAACCGCGCGGAATAAAGACCTGTTTTTTATTTTCCCCTGTCAGTTCTATCGAAATCCATTTTTTAAAAGTAGGTGAGTCTTTTCTCAAATCAACCGCCACATCCAGTACTTTTCCCTTTGTACAACGTACTAATTTTGATTGAGCATATGGTTCCTTTTGAAAATGTAAACCTCTCAAAACTCCTGCTTTAACACTCATCGAATGATTATCTTGCACAAATTCCGTCTCAATTCCAGACTGTTCTTTTAATTTATTTTTATTATAAGATTCCATAAACCAGCCGCGTTCATCTCCAAAAACATCGGGTTCAATGATCAAAACTCCTTCAAGTTCAGTTTTTTCAATCTTCATATCAACCTTCTTAATTCTTATTGCTTACCTGCTGTTTTGCTTTTTCGGCCATAATATTTGAAATATGCAAAAGACCATCAAAAGACCCTGCATCTTCCCAAACCCCTTCGATAATCTCTACCTTCAATTCACCCTTTTCCAAATAAATATTATTTAAATCTGTTATTTCAATTTCACCTCTCGCAGAAGGTTTCAAATTTTTTGCTACCTCGATAACGGAGTTTTCATAGACATAAAGTCCTACTACAGCGTAATCGCTCACTGGATTCTCAGGTTTTTCTACGATCGAAAGAGCCGTCATTTCACTATCAAATTCTACCACTCCAAACCTTTTTGGATCCGATACCTTTTTTGCAAATACCATTCCTCCTGATTTAAATAACCTTATTTGATCTGAAAAATCATGATCAAATATATTATCCCCCAGGATCAAAGTAACATTATCGTCATCAATAAATTCTTCCCCCACGATAAATGCATCCGCCAAACCTCTAGGTTTATCCTGAATCACATAGCTAAATTTCGCTCCAAAATCTTTTCCCGAACCGAGTAAATTCATAAAATGACCGGCATATTCAGGCGCCACAATTATTAAAATATCTCTTATCCCTGCCCTAATAAGGGTATCTAGTGGATAATAAATCATCGGCTTATCATAAACCGGCAACAACTGCTTTGAAGTAACCTTTGTCAAAGGTCTTAACCTAGTAGCACTTCCCCCCGCCAATACAATTCCCTTCATATTTCCTTCTTTCAATTTTTATCATCCTGAAGCTATCCCAGGATCGTATTTCTTACTTCTTAATTCTTATAAGCTTACCAGCCTATTAGCTTGTTTTTAAAATCTCAAAAAATGATTCAACTTATCCGTTATATGCTCTGTCGCTGTCGGATGCTCTGGCAAATATCGCAGTAGATAATTTCGGATCTCTTCCACATCTTGATCGTCCAAAAGTACCACTACCGGCAAACCGATCTTAACAGGTTCAAAATAAGCAATTGGCGTCGGATTTTCAATAATCCAAAAGGATTTAAAACTCTCATAAGAGTACAATTTTCCTCGAGTCAACATTCCATCCTGTCTTAACTCGGCGGCATACCTTTTCGGCTCGATATGTCCATATTGCCCAAAAATAATGATCATCATGGCCAAAGATACCATAAAAAGATAATCTGGCAAAGATAAATCATAGTGTAAATACTGCGCCACGGCTATAAACAGAAATATCAACCCTAAAATCATTATCCCAATTCCCATAATCCAATACTTATTCTTTGGATAATAATGAAATTCTGCCGCTTCCCAACAAATCTCACCCTTCGGGTCAAGATGTGGAAAATGCTTTTTAGGCACTCTTTTAATATGCTTCCTGACCATATCGACTGACTTTTTCTTCAACATATCCCCTCCAATACAAATAGCTTACGCCAACCATATCATATCATTTCATTTTCAAAAATACAAAAAACTGATACTATAATATATCAGTTTCAAATTATTTCCAAACTCCGTTTATTAACATTTCTTTTTTTGCACGCGACCAGCCCTTGATTTGCATTTCCCTTCTTATTGCCTCAATCTCAGTATCAAAATCTTGTTTCCAGAGAATTTTTATTGGCTTGTTCTGAGAAGTAAATTTTGCACCTGTATTATTTAAATGCCTCTTTAATCTTTCATCTACATCTTTTGAATGACCGACATAGTATTTGTTTCTTTCACAAAGCAAAATATATGTATAGTATTTCATAAGCCCTTCAATTTCATTCAGGGCATTCGACATTTAGCTTCCTGGTCGAAGACCATGAGCACTCCGTTCGCATCAGCGAACAGGAAGTCGAATGGCGGACTGAATGCACTTCCCTTCGAACACCTTTTAGCTTGGCTTGATACTTTAACTCAAGCTTTTCAGTCCAATGATGACTCTTAAAATCTCAACGTTTTGATGTTGAGAACTTCTGCAATACTATGAAGTTTATCATATGAAAGATTGACTTCACCACGTTCAATCTGGGCGTAATAACTGACGTTAATTTCCGCCTTCACTGCAACTTCGGCCTGAAGAAGCCCCGCCTTTTCTCTCTCTTTCCTCAGCTTCTCGCCCAATTCAATTCTGCTTTGTTTATTATTCTTCATAGACATAAGCCGATTGTAACAAAAAACTATCAAAATATCCATAACCACAAAAAAGGAGGCGCTATGCCGATGCAATCACCAGCATACAAAAATCACTTAAGGAACCTGCAAAATAAAATTGATGCAGAGAAATTTCATAAACTAGAAAAGCTCGATCTGTATAGCGAGAAAACTTTTTACAAAGCTTTTGTCGACGATATGCTTAATGCGGAGAAAGAAATTATCATTTACAGTCCGTTCGTAACCAAATTCAGATCAGATTTCTTCAGTGATACTTTAAAAAAGCTTCGGAAAAGAAATATCTGTATTTTTATTTTCACTCGTCCTCTCGAAGAACACGATTATCTCATGAGAACTGAAATTAAATGCGCCTTGAGGGACTATGAAGAACTTAGCGCTTGCATTACCTATTTGCCCGGCTTCATTCATGCAAAAATGGCCATTATCGATCGGGAAATTCTTTGGGAAGGGAGCTTAAATATTTTGTCCCAAAGAGAGAGCAAGGAGATAATGAGAAGAATAGCGGACGAAGATTCCGCAAGACAAATCATGTCTTATCTTGGGCTCAACCAGGAAATAGCCGCGGGATACAAGTTTCAGTACGAAAGGTTGTGCCGAAACCTGATTGATTCAAAAAGAAGCTGGCTATCCGATTGTTGGAAAATAACCAAAAAAGTAACTCTGACCATTGTTAAATCGTTATCAAAACTAACCAAATTCTTTCAAAATAAGTTGAATTTCTTTAAATAATTCTTGAGAGCGACAATGCTTCAATAACCCTAAATATGATTGTAAATGATGATCGAAACTTTCCTTACTGATCTGCTTTTCGTTCAAAAGCCGGTAGTTATTTCTGATATTTCGGAGCATCCGCCGTTTGGTTTTTGTTCGAAGGACAATGTGATGAGGGAAAACAACATACCCCAGAAAGTCGATTCCCTGACTCCATTTTTGCAAAATAATTTTGTTCGGATGTAGCTCGAGATTCAACTCTTCTCTAAGAAATGATCGTAAAATCGAGACAAGATTTTCTAAACGATCGCGATCACAACTCAAAAACACAAAATCATCAGCGTATCGTAAGTAATATTTTTCTTTTAGTTCTCTTTTGACAAATTGATCGAGGGGATTTAAATAAATATTGGAGAATAATTGACTGGTAAGGTTACCGAGTGGAGCCCCTTTTTTTGGCAAGTGGCCGAAGGCCGCCGTCTCTCTCTCTCTCTCTCTCTCTCTCTCTCTCTCTCTCGATTTGACTTCGCAAATCGAGGCATGGGGGTAGCTTTCAATAATTTCATCTAGCAGCCACAAAACGTCCCGATCTGAAATTTTTCTTTTAATCAGATTGAAAATGGTCTCATGATCGATTGAATCAAAAAATTTCCTGATATCACATTTTAAAGCCCAAACCACTTTAGTATTGTTTCGGGAAAGCTTCCAGGCGAAATCTTTCAATCTTAAAATTGCTTTGTGAGTCCCTTTTCCTTTTCGGCTGGAGTATGAATCGTAAATAAAAGTTTTTTCAAAAATCGGCTCGATTATTCTCATGATTGCATGATGCCCGACTCTATCCCGAACGCTCGCTTTGTGAATGTGCCTCAACTTTGGGTCATGGAGATAAAATGAGGTATAATGTCCGTGCTGGTATGATTTGCTTTTTAAATCATTATGAAGCGAAAACAAGTTCTCAGCTAAATTATGCTCAAAAATCTGTACATCACGTTTGTTATTCTTGCCTAGCTTGAATTCTTGCCAAGATATTAATAAATTTTCACAAGATATAATTTGATCAAAAAGGAAATGATGATGACTGACGCTTTCAGCGATATCGCGATTATCCATAAAACCTACCAATTTTATCTGTCCTTATACAAGACCATTGAAACTATCCCCAAGAAGGATCGATTTACCATTGGCGCTAAATCTGAAAATACTGCTTTAAACATTCTTGAGTTACTATATGAAGCAAACGCAAAATACGGACAGAGCCGGCTTGCTGTTTTACAATCAGCCGATACTAAACTAAAAATATTGCAGGCCTTAGTCAAGGCCATGTTCGATATAAAAGCGATTGATAACAAAAAATTTCTATATCTTTCCGGACTCTTGGTTGAAATTGGAAAAATGCTCGGCGGGTGGATAAAAACCACTAAAAATTAAACTGCAAGAGATAAAAAAGGTTGCCCTGTGTGCAAGGCAGCCTTTTTTATCCTTAAGACTTCGGGAGAAAGAAACGCCAAGATTGTCATTCGCATTGTCAGGCCTGTTCCTGTTGACGTTGACACCATCGGACTTGAAGTTCCCGACATAGACCAGGTTGCCATCGGAATTACGGCGTTTCTTTGCACTTTTCCGGCAATGCACCAGCGATGTAGTTTGCCTTCGCTTAGATTAACCACAAAAGACAGTCGCCTGTATAAATATGCGCCCCTTATTTGTTATCTTTGCTATTTTCGATCTCATCTTTGATGCTTTTTTGGATTATTCTTTTAAGCCGAGAATAAGAACCGCCAAATAAATTCAGATCTGTTTCCCGTTTTCTGGCATCGCCGATTGCCTTGTAAGATTCATAATAAACAAGCTCAAGCGGCAACCGTGCTTTCGTAGCTGCCATTTTTCCTTTTTGGTGTGCGTCCATACACCGGCGTAAATCATTTGTGCGTCCGATATGAAGGCGCTTGTCTTTTTGGCTTTTCAAAACATAAACATAGTGCATAGTAATAAAATAACAAATAAGGGGCTAGAAAAGTGCAAGCAGTCTATAAATAGGCGAGTTAAATCCTTGAATTTAACTTCATAAGCCCGAACTTTAATTTACCATAAAAAACAACATTTGTCCAAAATTAGTTAGTCCAAAATTGAAAAAATTGTGCCGACCCGCCAGAGGCGGGGAACCTGCCTGCCGGCAGGCAGGTCAAAGTATCAGAGTTCAAAGGCCAAAGCGTCATAGACTTCGGGAGAAAGAAACGCCAAGATAGCCACCCGCATCGTCAGGCCTGCTCCCGTCGACGCCGACACCACCGGACCGGAAGCGCCCGACAGAGACCAGGCCGCCATCGGAAGGACGGCGCTTAGTCCAGGTGTACATGTTTTCCATCAAGCGGGTTCCGGTAGTCTGAAAATATAGCGCCAGATCATAGACCGCTTCAGCAGGGGTTTGCCTCAAAAGCTGATTCAATTTTAGCCCCTCAAGTTCTTCAGCCGCTTTTTGCCAATCGCTTGAGATAATCCTTGCTATTTCACCCTTCTTCATCGCGTATTCTTTTATCGCCTCATCGTAAACTTCGGGCATCTCTTCGCCGGAAAAGCTTTCTTTTAAATAATCTATCATCTTCTCCATTTGATCCAAGTAGTTCTTGCTGGTCGAATCCGGAATCTCTGCTTTTGAGACCAATGCCCACTTTGTCTCGATCCGTTCATCCAAGAATGCTTCGTCCTTATACCAGCAATCATCTTTAAATCTGCCGGTTGTTTCGTCAAAACCGTATAGCAGCTTATTGCTGTCTTTGACTTTGCCATTAAGATTGCCATTAATTTCATTCAAAGTCATTGGAGATCGCAATACCAGCATCTGGCCCATTTCTTTGGCTTTTTCCAGCTCCGCTCGCCCAAATGGAATCTTGGGGACTTCTGACGGCTCGATAACAAAACCGAAAGCTTCCTTTATCTCATCTGGGCCCATGCAATCACTTCCAAAAATCTCTTTTGCTTCGGCGATCTGCTCCAAAACCTCGCCTAGCAGTTTACCTTCGGACTCAACTCCAAAAAGCTCCTTGATCGCATTTGCTTTCCTTAAAATCGCCTCGTAATCTTCATCGGTCGAAGCGGTTTTCTGTAAATTGGCGATCTCCTGTGCCAGCGCGACTCCTTGCGCTTCCTGGTCGGGATCGAAAGATGGTCCAAATTCGCTCATATATTTACTCCGCTAAACTCCACTCAATTAGTTTTTTCTTTATCACTTCATCGGGAATTTCTTTATTTGGCAAATAATTAATTTCTTCGGAATAGTCTATATCTTCAAAATAGGCAAGTTGAACTCTAAACAATTTTTCATTAAAGTTTGTCCCAAAAATTTGCTTGGATTTGGCAATAATTTCCTGTATTGTATAATTATTTTCCATAATAAAATACAAATCGACATAGTCCTTCCATTTTACACGCCTGCCCAAAGTATATGCCTTCATTGCGCCAAGAGTAAGCAAATCGGCCATCGGCGAAATATTATCTATGTTTTCTTTAAATTCAACAGGGAAGGGATAATATAAGCAGGTAAGCTTAACGCCATCAACAATAGCGGTATATTCGTCGCTATTATCAATTAAAGTCTTTTCGATCTGATTCGTTTTGCCGATAATTCTGATTAATTCCGCATTATTAAATTCTTTAATGTTGCAAAGATCAAAATCGATCGATTGGCGATGGCCCAGCTGCAATGCTATCGCTGTCCCGCCGATCATACCAAAACCATGATTTGAAATATTTTTTATAGCCGGCAATAGCTTTATTTGTTTGTCATTTAAAATTTGGCTGTAATCCATTATTTAGCCCCTATCTTTTGAAAATATAAGTCATAGTAATTCCGAATTTCCGGCCTGTAGTTGCTTCGTTTGCCTTTGGCTTGTTCATAAAATATATGGGCGACTTTTTCTTTATTATAAACCGAAAAGAGCTCTAGAACATCGTCAAAATCACCATAATTTAATATTTTTTCAACTACGCTGGCATCTGAAAGATTTTCGGGATTTTTAGTGTCCCAAAATAATGCAGTTTTTTGGGAAATAAATTTTTCTTTTGTCATATATTTGTCCCCTTTATTGTTAAATTTTACGCCGACCGCCTTCGGCGGGGAATCAAAGTTTCAAAACTCAAAGTTCAAAGTATCACAGACTGCGGGAGAAAGAAACGCCAAGAGCGTCATACGCATCGTCAGGCCTGTACCCGCCGACGCGGACACCATCGGACTTGAAGTACCCGACAGAGACCAGGCTGCCATCGGAAGGACGGCGCTTAGTCCAAGTGTACATATTCTCCATCAATCTTTCGCCCTTTTGCTGGTAGCGCACAATCAGGTCATACAGCGCTTCAGCCGGTGTCTGTCGGGTCATTTGGTTTATCTTAAGATCGGCAAGCGTTTCGGCGGCTTCTTTCCAAACTGAATCCACCGAACTTCTAGCCAGCGGCTCGACAATTGCTTTAATATCTTCAAATTCCTTGATTGCTTCAGCCCACTCCCTGGGCATTTCTTTGTCTTTAAAAACTTTGTCTTGCAAGTATTTAACCAATTCTTCGGTCTGCTGAAAATAATTTTTGCTGTTTGAGTCCGGCACTATTTCCTTGCCAGTAAGCGCCCAGGAAACAGCTGGTTTTTCTTTCTTATAAAAATCCTCGACCCCATACCAATCGACATTAAATAAAACTGGCGCTTCTTCTTTTATTTTGCCGTTAAGAAGATCATGAATTTTTTCCATCGTCAGATCCGAGCCGTCTTTGGCTTTATCTACACGCAAAATGAGCATTTGTCCAAGCTCTTTGGCTCGTTCCAGTTCTTCCTTTGAAAATGGGATTTTCGGAACTTCAGATATTTCAATTTGATCTAAGAAAGCGGCTTTGACCTCTTCTGGGCCGATAAAATCTTCACCCATTACTTCTTTGGCCTTTTCCATCTGCTCTAGAATCTCACCGGATAAGGGCGTCTCTGCGCCCGCCAACGCCGCTTTTACTGAATCCGGTATTTCAGGATTGGACAGAAGACCGGCGATCTCTTTTTCCACTTTTGCCTTTAAGGCGCTTTCCGGTTTCTTCGCTTCGGGATCTTCGGCCTGGCCAATTGTTCTTCTTCTTAAATCTACTGGCGGCGTGTATTCAACATGATTTATTAATTCTTCAACTTTAGCTCGATCTTCGCTAGACTCTAGACGATTGGAATAATAATACCTTAATGCTTTTTGGAACGTTTCATTAATATCGCCATTATAGAACATTTGCACAAATTGAATAACTCGATCGTAGTCTCTCTGGAATGCAGAATAGATTGGCTGTGGTTGATCGGCGCCGATTTGCCGGTTTTTAACCAATTGCTCAAACGTATCTTCAAAATCAATAAACTTTCTTAATATCTCTTCCATGCCAGGAATTTCTGCCAATTGATCCGGCGATAACTTTGCTTCCGAAGTAAGATACTCATTAGGTTGAATTGTTATTACATTATCTCTATTTATAAAGCCAAGTGCTCGTGCGAGCTTGGTTTCTTTCGGCATTTCAGAAGGACCTTTAATTTGTACGAATCGAGTATATTGAGCAGGGTCGAGAACCTCACGATCGCCAAATTCTCCTCCGGGTGGATTTTGAGCGGCAATAATCCGAAGATCTGGAGAAACAGGTACGATCTCGTGGTTATTTTCAATTAATGATATTGCTTCCTTCCCCCTTAATAAAGCATCGAGAATTTCGTGCATACGAGCTCTGACGTCGCCACGCATGAAGTTGTATTCATCTAAAAATAAAACGCCTCCGTTACGAATTGCGTGCATTACCAAACCGTCTTGCCAGCCAAACCCGCTTCTTGTCGTTTCATCGGTGCTCATCTTGCCTATAAGAACATCTGCGTCAAAATCATGGCAATTGGCATAATGAACTTCGGTATCCGTTAGTGAGCACATATGCTCAACTTTGGTTGTTTTACCCGAACCGGAATATTCTTCAAGCATTACCGGTTGCTTTAACTTTAGGGCAACGGCAATCCTTTGCATCTGGCGCAAATCCTCACTGGTTAAAGTACGATCAATATTCTGGAATCTTTCTCTGCTTGGCACTTCAGAACCGCCCCTACCTTTTTGTATCTCAACACCGACAAAACTAACCGAACTTTCGGATTCCACAATAGGTTGACCGCTAAAGTTTTCAGGATCATTTGTTAGATCTGTAATTTCAGGACTTGAATCGCCTTGACGTGGCAAACCTGAATTAATATCGGCAAACCCTAAATTTTGTTCTGGATTTGGCATTTAGATTCTCTCCACTAGACCTACTTTATCTTTAAGGGAATGGGTCTTTTCGATTTCTTGAATGTTTTGAATCGATGACAGTAATAAAAGATGGCACTTATAAGGATCAAATTGTATACTTTCCACCGCCATTGAGTCCTTATCCATTATTTGGATTGCGCTTTCTCTTGCAGAGTATTGAGCGATCAAGTCATAAAGTTCTTTTGATAAAACATTTGGCAATTCCAAACAAACTGAATTGCCAATTCTAAAATTTGCGAGTATTTCTTGCCAAGAGCTAGCAAGAGTAAATCCTCGTTGAGCGATTGATTCTTTAATCAAAACCAGATTATTAATATCTTCAACAAGAATCAAACCGGCTTCTTTTTGCTTGATTAGGCATTCCAAATAAGTTGATAATTGCTCGTTCATCATAGCTCCATATTACTAAAACCGCTCATAATGTTCAATAGCTTCCTTAATCAGGGCGGCTAAATTTTCGGCCATTTCTGATACATCGCTTGAAACCAGACTATTTGGGTAATAGCTCCTTACATGTTCAGTATTTGGCCCTATTCCGAGCCCGATAAGTTTTTGTCTGGTGTTTTTTATTATCTGCGCCACCATACTTGAAAGTTCGTATTGCTTTCGAGGGTGGATTGGAGACTCAATCGGTTCACCGTCAGATAAAACGATTAGAAACTTTTCCGCTTCTTTTTGATGTGCTAACCTATCTGAAGCTTGCGTCAGCGCCCAACCGTCATCGTTCCATCGCGCTTTTTGATCGCCGCCACCGCTGTCATGAACTTCTTTTAGCATTCCGCCCATATTTTCTCTAATTTGATTTGACATTTGCTCGTCAAATCTCTGATATTCATAAATTCGATCGTTAAAGCCAAGGATTTCGGTTTTGATCGATAACCGATTTAATACTTCGGCCAACGCAATCACGGCTTTGAAAGTTTCATTTATATTTTCCCCCTGCATCGAGCCCGATAAGTCGACAAGCAAAGAGATAGCGTAGTCCTTCTCGGCCGGTTTTTCTCTTCGTTGCCATGCCCGACTATCGATTGCCGGTATGCCTTGTGCGATTTCACCGATACGATGTTGGATATTGATCGTCGGACCTGATTTTTTACCTGTTTCCCATCGCCTCTCGCGTCTAGCACGAAAGATTGCCCTTAATTCATTTTCCAATTTATCGATAATAGGCAGAACTTCGCGTCTTTTTTTCTCATAAATATTAGCATCTTTTTTAACTCATTTTCTAATTGTTTGCGATAATCCACGACTGACTGGCTTTCTCCTTCAGTAAGTCGTTCCTTTTTATCCCTTGCCGCTGGCAAATCTGCTGCTTCACTTTCTTGCTTCTTTTCGGGTTTTTCAGACATTTTACCTTCGATTTCCTCGTCGAGCTCTTTTTCAAAATCAGAAATTGCTTTTTGAGCTCTTTCTTGGAGTTCTTGTTTTTTATCCTCAGGCAAGGAGTCGATAAATTCTTTTATCTTTTGTTTCAGCCCGGGAGATAATGAATCCAGATCAATCGGCTTCCCTTTTCCTTCTGCTTTACCTTCCGCCTGTTCGCCTTGTTGCTGGCCATCTTCGTCGGATTCTCCTTCGGCTTGCTGCTGCATTTCTTTTTTTGCTTCCTCGATCGCTTTTTCTATCGCCTCCTCAAGCTCTTTTTGCTCTTCTGGTGTAAGGTTGTCTTTCATTTCCTGTGGAAGGCCGCCGCTTTCA
The DNA here is from genome assembly GCA_009885355.1 of Candidatus Berkelbacteria bacterium. Classification (GTDB taxonomy): domain Bacteria; phylum Patescibacteriota; class UBA1384; order VFKW01; family VFKW01; genus VFKW01. The sequence continues at coordinate 1,395 of VFKW01000026.1, read as the reverse complement.
CCACCTTCTTGTTTTTCTTGTTGCATATCATCTAGTAATTCTTGAGCCTTTTGGTCTTCAACATCTTTTTCGACTAACTTTTGAAATTCCGGCCATATTTTGTCCAGGTTAATCCTATATGACGCTTCGGCGTATCTTTTTATATTATCATCGTCTTCATCGGCTTCTTGACGGGACGGATAAGTCCACCAAGACTGGCGAGCCGATTCTAAAGTATTAGCGACAACTTCCCTAACATCGTCGGGTAAAGTTTCGTTAATTGACACTTCTTGGCCCTCTAATTCTCTAAACCATTGTCGAATGTATTCAAATCCCGCCTGCTTAAATCTTGGAATATAGCCAAGCTTATCTTTTGCCACCTCGTCCATTCTCTCTTCCATATCTTTCAACCATTCATAGCCCAATGGCATTTGTTCTCTAAACTTTGGATAATTTTCCGCCACAAAATTATTATCTCTCGGATCTTCGATCGCATTCAGCATAAAAGAAAATCCTGGTTGCTGCCATGTTCCCATAGGTATAAAATCTGTCCGTGAAATTCTTCGATGCCCGCCCTCGTGTGATATTACAAAGCGTAGATAATCCATTGGCTTTTCCAACAAATCTTTCGGATCAACCCTAATAACATTTGCTTTGAAGTCCCAGTGCCAGCCAGCGCCCGGCTGATTGAGTTCTACGGGCATTTGAAAGTCCTTGCCGATAAAATATGCCAAAGAGGATAATATTTTTCTTTTTGAGTCGATTGTCCGGAGTTCTTCTGGAGTAAATGGTTGATTGCCTTCCACTGAATTTTCTTCATCTAAAGCACGATAGCTCTCCAGCGGTGCCGAGCTATTTTCTGATTTGGGTTCTATGAAAATAGGTGACTCGAATTCATTCATTACTTCTAGAATACAAAAAATCAGGGGAAAAAACAATTGGCAACCAAATAATTAAATATTTTTTCTCCCGCCCAGTCTTTCCATCTTATAGAACAAATAGTCTGCCTGCCTCAAGGTCGTTCAGCTCTAAGGGTGCTCCACCTTGACCCAGCCAGCCTATTTGTTCTTAGCCTTCATTGATGGCGGGAGGTCGAACTGCTTTCACTTATAAGTAATTTAGGAGGTTAAAATGATAACAAAGCAAATTGATACGCGTACTCAGCAAGCAATTTTAAATGATCAGTTTAGAAAAAGCGGATTCGGGGTTACTCTCACATGCGGTGTACAAGGCGTAGAGGACTTAGACGGGTTAATGGGAGCTGTTCGATCATTTAGCAAGTTTACAGAGGATAATGATCCGTACAAAGAGCATGACTTCGGACGCATAGAATGGAAAGGTGACAAGGTCTTCTGGAAGTATACTGGACCCAGGAATCTAGACAGCTGTATTAGATGGCAAAATGATGGTAAAATT
>VFKW01000099.1 GCA_009885355.1 Candidatus Berkelbacteria bacterium | reverse complement strand
GGTATTATTACATCTGGAGGCATATACAAATGCTAGATTCTACAAAACTACTCGCAAAGTACCAAACCCATAAAGAAGACACCGGTTCTACCGCTGTCCAAATTATCTTGTTGACTGACAGAGTCAATGATCTTTCCGAGCATCTAAAATCCCACAAAAAGGATTTCGATTCTCGTCGCGGACTTCTCAAAATGGTCGGCCACAGGCGCGCTCTTTTGAATTATATTCGCCAGAGAGATCAAAAACAGTACGAAGTCTTGATCGCTGATCTCGGCTTACGCAAGTAGTACCACTTAAATTCCAATATTGAACCAACATTCGAGTACTTCCTATTCTCTATCACGATAGAAAATGGCGATCTCGACAATATTGGAATACCAAAATCCCCCCCCTCGTCCCAAGGCATGTCATTCCAGCGCAGGCTGGAATCCATCACTTTATTCTTCGAGCGGAACGAAGTGGAGTCGAGAAGTATATAGTTCTCGACAAGCTCGAACAATAATAAAATAATTAATAAATTTTAAGAGTCAAAGATATGGAGTAAGAAATAGCTCTTGCTTCCCACCTTGACTCTTAAGGAGAAAAAATGACTCAAACCTATACCATCCCCTTTGGGGCCGAAGACCTAATTATTGAATCTGGCAAACTTGCCGGACTCGCTCATGGTGCCGTCACTGCTCGCTGCGGCGAAACCGTCATCCTCGCCACCGCCGTTGTCGGCAAAGAACCGCGCGATGGCGTCACATTCTTTCCGCTCACCGTTGAATACGAAGAGCGACTTTACGCTGCCGGTAAAATCTCCGGTTCTAGATTTATCAAACGTGAAACTCGTCCAACTGAAAATGCCATCTTGTCCGCCAGATTGATCGACCGTTCCATCCGTCCATTATTTCCAAAATCTTTCCGCCGCGACGTGCAGATCATCATCACTGTATTATCCTATGACATGGAACACGATCCAGCCATCATGGCCATCACCGCCGCCTCCGCGGCTCTTATGCAGACCACCGCTCCATTCAGTGGCCCGGTTTCTGCCAGCCGCGTCGGCTACATCGATGACAAATTTGTCCTAAATCCGACCGAGACCGAGATCGAAACCAGTTCCATCGAGCTGATCGTTTCCGGTACTGGCAAAAAAGCCCTCATGATCGAAGGCGGCATCAATGAAATGCCAGAAGACACCATCGCCGAGGCCATCCAATTTGCCCATGAAAATTATCAACCTGCCATCAAGGCTCAAATCACCGCCAACGCCAGCGTCGAACGTGTCGTATATACAGAAGAGCCTTCTCCAATTAAAGATGATATTAAAGCTCTTATCGGTTCCAAATTAAACAAAGCCATTTTGCAAACTGACAAACCAAAACGCGATGAAGCTCTTGAAGCCATCAACGCCGATATCATCGCCGGTTTATCTGAAAAATACGACGCTCGCGCTCTGAAATCCGCTTTTGACGAAATCTATGAAAAAGCCGTTCGCAACGCCATCTTGATCGACGGAGTTCGCCCAGACGGCCGCGCTTTTGATGAAATCCGACCTTTGGAAGCCGAAGTTGCTCTCATCCCTCGTGTCCATGGTTCCGGCTTATTCTCCAGAGGTCAGACTCAAGTCTTGACCATCGCCACTTTAGGCGCTCCTGGCCAAGAACAAACCATCGAAACCATGGAAGAAGAAGGCACCAAGCGTTACATGCACCATTACAATTTCCCACCATTTTCCACCGGTGAAGCTCGCCCAATGCGCGGCGCTTCTCGTCGTGAGATCGGTCACGGTGCCCTGGCTGAACGTGCTTTGGTTCCAGTTTTACCATCTCGTGAAGATTTCCCATACACCATTCGACTCGTTTCTGAAGTTCTATCTTCCAACGGTTCGTCCTCAATGGGCGCCACTTGTGGTTGTACTCTGGCCCTCATGGACGCCGGCATCCCAATCACAGCTCCTGTAGCCGGCATTGCAATTGGGTTAGTCACCGGCAAAGATAAAGATGGTAAAGATATTTATCGCATTATGACTGACATTCAAGGTTTGGAAGATTTCTGCGGCGATATGGACTTCAAGATTACTGGTACTAGAAAAGGCATCACCGCCATTCAACTCGACGTCAAAAACGACGGACTTACAGATGAAATGGTCAAAGAAGCCTTGGCTCACGCCAAAGCTGCCCGTATGAAAATCCTTGATCTGATCGAATCAGTTTTACCAGCTCCAAGACCTGAATTATCCAAATACGCCCCACGTATTTACACAGTGAAGATCAATCCAGAAAAAATCGGTGAGCTCATCGGCCCAGGTGGCAAAAACATCAACGGCATTATCGCCCAAGCCGGCGGCAAAGAAGTCCTCTCGATTGATATCGAAGAAGATGGCACCGTTCTTGTTTCATCCATCAACGCCGAAGCTGCCCAAATTGCTCTTGATCTTATCGGTGGCATGTCCCGTGAAGTCAAAGTCGGTGAGATTTTCACCGCTCCAGTGACTTCGATCATCAGAGATCGCATGAAAGGCAATGACATTGGTGCTGCAGTCCAGATCTTGCCAAATCAAGATGGCATGGTTCATATTTCCCAATTATCCAACGAACGCGTCGCCAAAGTCACCGACGTGGTAAATATCGGCGACATCGTCACCGTTAAAGTCATGGAAGTCGACAAAGAACGCGGCCGCATCAGCTTATCCATCAAAGCCGCCAAAACCGAATAGTAGATCGTAGTTAGTAGATGGTAGTTAGGGATTAAGGATAATATTTACTATTATTCTTAACTCTCTAGCTGTCATCCTAAACTGACGTCTCGGTCGTCATCCCGAACTGACTATCGTTGTCATCCTGAACAATGTCATCCCGACCGCAGTGGAGGGATCGTCACCCATTCAGGATCTACCACAGATTTGCCAAATTAGATCCCGAACTAAATTCGGGATGACATAATTAGATACTTAATACTTAATACTTGATACGTTATACTGGCGCCCGCCAGCGCCTTCCCATTGACAAATTCATCAACAACCGTTATAATATAATCAACATTACAACTCCAACCAAGAATCATTTCAGTCCTCTTTAATCATTCTTAGGGTACCAACCCAAAATTCTATTATTCTTTACGCCTCCCATATTATTCTTTGCGCCTACTATATTATTCTTCGAGCTTGTCGAGAAGCATGGTTCTCCACAGGGTCGAACAATAATATATATTCTTAATTTTATAACTCCTGCGATTATTCTTCGAGCTTGTCGAGAAGCTACCACATTTCTCCATAAATTCGAATAATAATATCCTCGGACTTATATATTCACAGGGATCGTTAAAAACCTTCTTTGTCGTCATTCCGGTCGGGATGGGATCCCAGAACCGGAATCCAGGAAACCATATAACTGGATCCCGGATATCGAGTGCCACTCGCTTCCGGGATGACGAAATAGGCTTTTCATCGATTCAATTCACATCATAATTTTCATAGCCCAATCATGTCATTCAGAGGTGTCAACGGAAGAATCTATCACGTCTTCTCCAAACTCCTAACTACCAACTACTAAAAATGTAGCTCAAGCCACAAAGTGGCCCCTTTCCCTGGGGAAGACTTAGTCTCGGGGCTTAGCCTGTCTAGGCATGTCATTCCAGCGTAGGCTGGAATCCAGTCTCCGCCGTGTGTCATTCCGACCCTGCCCTGAGCGATAGCCGAATGGGAATCTTTAAACTTAATATTCAAAACTAAAATCCTAAAAATAAATATAGGAAAGGAAAAACGCACTTATGCAACCAACTAATACTTCTGGATTTATAGAAGTAACCTCTCAAAACCAGCCCGTCAAAGATTTAAATCCCAAGGCTCCGGCCCCACAGAGAAATCAACAAAAACCGGCTGTTATCACCAATTCAAAACTGATCAAAAGCGCTCCGCGCAATAAATTGCGCTTGATCGCTCTTGGCGGCCAAGACGGTATCGGCGACAAAAACATGTATGTCTATGAATACAACGACGACATCATCATTTTCGACTCCGGTATGGGTTTCCCATCCGCCGAGATGCTCGGGATCGATTTTATCATTCCGGACATCACATATCTCGAGGAAAGAAAAGATAAAATCCGCGCTATTCTCATCACGCACGCTCACGAAGATCACATCGGCGCTATGCCATATACATGGCCAAAGCTTGGCGCCCCGATCTATACTGCTCCATTGACCGCCGCTTTTCTCGAAGCCAAATTCGAAGAAGCCGGCATCAAAGGTGCTAAATTCAATATCATCCAACCCGGCGATAAATTCAAGCTTGGTACTTTCGGCATCGAAGCCATTCATTTGACTCACTCCGTGCCAGATGTTTTGGGTTTTGCCATCACTACACCAGTTGGCTTATTTATGCATCTTGTTGACTGGAAAATCGACTACACTCCTGTTTTTGGCAAACCAACCGACGTTGTCCGCATTGCCGAATTAGCCGGTACTCCGATTCGCGCACTTTTGACCGACTCGACCAACTCTCTGACTCCCGGTCACACCATTTCTGAACAAGTCATTTCCCAAACTTTTGACAATATTTTCAAAGACACTACCGGTAGAATAATTATTTCTTCGTTCTCGTCCCAAATCACCCGCGTCCAGCAAGTCATCGATGCCGCTGTCAAAAATCGCCGCAAATTGGCGATCGCCGGTCGTTCGATGGAACGCAACGTCAATATCGCTATGAATCTCGGATATTTGAAAGTTCCCCAAGGTGTAATACAAGATGTTCGTCATATTAATCAATTACCTGACAGTGAAGTCGCCATCATGTGCACCGGTTCTCAAGGTCAGGAATTTTCCGCCTTGGTTCGAATGGCCTCCGGCGAACATCGTCAAATTCAGATCAAAAAAGGGGATACCATCGTCATTAGCGCTTCCCCTATCCCTGGCAAT
>VFKW01000014.1 GCA_009885355.1 Candidatus Berkelbacteria bacterium | reverse complement strand
AGTTGGGAGTGGATTGACAGGTGGAGCTGGTCTTGGCGGTTGTGATGGTGCTTGAGGTTGAGTTTGAGGTTGCGGCGGTCTTGGTGGTTGATTTTGAGGCATTGGTTGGGGAATTGAATTAGTTGGGGGTTGGAGGTTGGGGGTTGGGAGAGGATTTGTCTGAGGAGCTGGAGAAGGAGTTGGATTGACAGGTGGAAATGGTCTTGGCGGTTGATTTTGAGGAGGAGTCATTTGGGGTTGAGTATTTGGGGTTGGGAGAGGATTTACCCGAGGAATTGCTGTAGGAGGAATTAGATTGACAGGTGCAGCTGGTTTTGGAGGTTGAATTGCCATTTGAGGTGGTGTTGGAGCCGGCTGAGGAGTTGGTTTTGTGGCTTGAGGAGTTGCAGGTTGGGATAACACGGCAGGTTCTGGAGCTGTTAGGGGTTTGTCATTTTCGTTGGTTTTTTGTAGAAATATATCTTTTAGATCTTCAGGTTTAGTTTCTTCTTTTATATCTTCGATAATCTCTTTTTTATCAATAATATCTGCCTTAGCAGCGTTTAATTCATCGATTATATTTTCTTCTTTTAGTTCTTTTGCATCTTCTTCGGGAGTAACAGGTTTTATCATAGGTCCGCCGACTAGTTTTTCGAGATAATTGATATTTATGATCGCAACTGATGGTTTGCCGCCTTTGGTCAGAACGTACATTCCATCAGTTGTGCGTTCGATTTCAGAAACAATTTTGGAAAAATTGTCACGTGCGTCTGTAAGCGGTATTATTTTATCCAATGGTGCAGAAAGTCCCATATACCCTCCTTGTCCTCGCTTACGGCGAGGAATTTACAATTTACAATTACCAATTTTCATATTTATTTAATTGTAGTATGTGGCGGGATAAGTGTCAAATTTTCTGGCGTCTTTGGTGGCGCTGCCTTTATTTTTATAAAAAATAAGCGAACGGGTGTTCGCTTTGTAATTATTTGGTTTTATTGAGTAGTTTCTCGATAGCTTCGTTGCGTTTTCCTCTTTGCCATAGTGCTTTTTCATCATTGGAAAGGTATCGCATTACTATGATATAAAAGCTAGAATAACTCATTTTGAGTTCTTCCGGTAGATTATTGCAAATCTGGCGCAAAGGAATGATTTTTTCTGTGCGTCCTTTGATATAATCTTTAATCGTTCGTCTTACAGCGGACACTAATCTTTTCGTTTTTATACTTCTTGGTTTGGATGTCAGTCTTGGCTTTTTTACCGGTTTTGCAGGTTTTTGCCAAAGGTATGCAGATTTACTTTCCATCCAGAGGATTCTGTATTCAAATGGAAGGTATCTTTTTATGATCTGATTTGCATTTTGACGCGAACACTTTATGCCGCATAAATTGGCAATTCTGATCTGGGAAGGGAGTTTTTTGATCTTGTTTGCCTTGTATCTTACGGCAAATTCATAAGCGAGGCTGGCGATCAATAATATATTGTCGCTGGGTTGTTGTGTTGGGAAGTTTTGAATTTCTTTTGATCTGATTATTCCATATTGAATTAGCTTTTTTTGTTCTTCCTTGGTTAAGGATTTGATGGCTCGTTCAATATGGATTTTGGGAGCATTTATCGTTTTTTTATACTCCTTTGCGGTGAGGCAGCGTATGATTGCACCTGATTCGGCTTTTGCGATTTCTTTACGGATGTAATTTGCAATTGCCTGGATTTGGAGTGATTTTAGATGCGTATTTTGGTTCACATAATCCGATTTGTTACAGGAAAATAAATCGTATAACTGGATTTTTGTGAGGTTAAAAAAGTGACTAATGGCCATTGTCGAATAAATGCTGATTTTTTGATCATTTTTTAGAGCTATGGCTTCTTGGTCTCGAAATAATCTAATTGATTCGTAAATGCCTTTTTGTAATGGGTGGTCATGCCAAATTGTTTTTTCCTCTTGCGTCAGATAATTGTTGAAGCATTTAATTACTTCTTTTTGACTACACTTGGAGATATGAGCTACAAGTGTAAAAGTCGGGTGATAAAGCGCTTTTCCATTTTTCAGGTGGGAAATAATGGCTCGAAGCATCGATATTATGAGTAACTCTTTTTTTGTTTTCATCGTTTTCTCCAAGTAGGTAGATTGTAAAGGACGTGACAAAGCGATCATCTTGGGTTATATTAGCATTTTTTCTGATATATATCAATAATTTGGCTATTGCGATTGGGCTTTTTCTGGTTTAGAATAAAGAATATAGGAGAAATTATGAATTTCAAAAAAACGATTTTGGAAAATGGTATTAGAATTATTACTTCGGAAATGCCTCAGATGCAGTCGGTGGCGACGACGGTTTATATCAAGGCGGGCAGTCGCAATGAGACACCGCAAATAAACGGAATATCGCATTTTTTGGAGCATATGCTTTTTAAAGGAACCGAGAAATATCCCGAACAAGCGGAAATCGCAAAAGCGATTGAAGGCGTGGGGGGGCAGTTGAATGCTTGGACAGATCAGGATCATACCGCTTATTGGAATCTGTTGCCAGCCCAGTTTGCCAAAAATGGTTTTGAGGTTTTATCTCAAATGATTTTTCATTCTAATCTTGATGAAAAAGCGATTGATCGAGAACGCGGTGTGATTATCGAGGAGATAAATCGAAGAAATGATGATCCGTCTAGTCATGTTTATGAGATATTGATAAGTTTGATGTGGCCGGATCAGCCTCTTGGTTGGCCAGTTATCGGTACTAAGGAAAATATTTTGGCGATCAAGCGTCAGGATTTTCAGGATTATATGGATAATTTATATCATGGTAATTCGATCGTGGTATCGGTAGCCGGTAATATTAAGCATGAAGAAGTAGTGACTATTTTTAGCGACTTATTTAAGGTGGCCAAACTTAACAATTCTGCAAAGCCTAAGGGTGCGATTGAAAAACAAACGGAACCAAAAGTATCGATTTTCTTCAAAAAAACAGATCAGGCGCATTTAGCACTGGGCGTGAGAGGGTTTTCTTATAGCGACCCTGATCGTTATGCTTGGAATTTATTGAATACAATATTGGGTCAGGGGATGAGCTCTCGATTATTTTTGAATATTAGGGAAGAAAAGGGCTTGGCTTATCATATTTCATCTGGAGTTGAATCATACGAAGATACCGGATTATTGATCGTGCATGCGGGGTTGAATTTGGAAAAATTGAACGATGCTGTTGTGGCAATTTGCAATGAATTTGTAAAATTGAGAGATATTAAAATTGCCGATGATGAATTGCGCCGGGCAAAGGATTTTGTCAAAGGGATGATGAGTTTGTCGATGGATGATACTGATAATGTCTCGAGTTGGTATGGTAGACAGGAGCTTTTTATGCCGGAAATTCAAAATCCTGATCAGGTCATGGAAAAAATTGAAAAATTGACAGTTGAGGATCTACAGAGGGTGGCTGGGCGGATTTTTACAAATGAGAATTTAAACCTGGCAATTATCGGTCCATTTGAAGACGCGGAATCGATAAAATCATGCTTAAGGTTGAATTAATGATTTGTTTTGTATAGAATTAAAATAATATCAAATATTTTAGCGGAGGTATAATGACCAGTGAAAGAACATTTATCGCAGTAAAACCGGAGTCGGTGCAAAGACAATTAATCGGTGAATTGATCTCGCGTTTCGAGAGACGAGGTTTGAAATTGATCGCGGCAAAATTGATGGCACCAAGCGAGGAATTAATCGGTAAGCATTACCCAGATGATGATAGCTGGCTTATCCCAACCGGGACTAGAGCTTTGGAGAGTTATCAAGCCAAAGGTGAAAAAATGGACATGACTCCACGTGAATTGGCGATGGAAATAAGGCAAAGCTTGATTGATTATTATAGCAACCGACCGATGTTGGCGATGATTTGGCAGGGCGCGCATGCAGTAGAGCTAGGCCGAAAAACAGCTGGTAGCACGAATCCTTTGACTGCTCCTTTGGGAAGTATCCGAGGGGATTATTCCCAGGAATCATATGCTGTAGCCGATAAGCTTGGCAGAGCAATGCAAACATTAATTCATGCGTCCGGCTCGGTAGAAGACGCTGAAACTGAGATCAAACTTTGGTTTAAAAAAGATGAAATTCTTGATTATGACCTCGTTATGTCTCAGGTGATGCATAGAAATGATTGGGGAAGAATTAAGTAATTTAAGCTAGTAAGCAGTAAGCAGTAAGCTAATAAGCTGATAAGCTGATGCTACGGCGGGTTGAGTAATTTATGCAGACGGCTTGGATTTATATTTTAATCTTGTTTGTGACTGGAATTATTAGTTTTTCTTTGTCTTTTTTGGTAAGAAAATATGCTTTATCTCATAAACTGGTTCAATCTATTCGAAGTCGAGATGTGCATAAAAAACCGATTCCTCGATTTGGTGGAGTGGCTATTTTTTTGGGTTTTTGGTTGACGGCAATTGGAGTCATGGTATTTATGCCTGGCGGACTTAATTTTATCGAAACTAAAGTTTGGAATATTGACAAAAATTTATTGGGCGTTTTTTTAGGCGCTATTATTATTGCTATAGTAATGCTCATTGATGATATAAAAGGTTTAAATTGGAGTTGGAAATTAGCTTCTCAGTTCGCCGCAGCGATCGTGGTGGCTTTGTTTGGGGTGACGATCAGCTGGTTTAATGCGCCTTTGCATTTGCAGCTTGGCGAACAGGCATTTCAGATCGGATCTTTGGCGATTAGCTGGGGACAGATTTTTGTGGTTTTTTGGATAGTCTTGATCATGAACGTGGTGAACTGGTTGGATGGTTTGGATGGTTTGGCTGGCGGAGTAGTGATGATTTCAGGTTTGGCAATATTTTTATTGTCGATTAGCCCGAGGATCAATCAGCCGGCGACAGCAATATTGGCGATTTTGTTAGTTGGAAGTATTTTAGGATTTATGCCTTATAATTTTCATCCGGCAAAGATGTTTTTAGGGGATACCGGCAGTATGTTTATCGGGTATATGCTGGCGATTTTAGCTATCATTTCAGGTGGGAAAGTGGCGACGGCGTCGCTGGTCATGGGTATTCCACTCTTGGACGGTATATGGGTTATTACAAGTAGAATTTTGCATCATCATTCCCCTTTTCAGGCGGATCAAAATCATATTCATCATCGACTCATGAAAGCCGGTTTTAGTATCAAGCAAACTGTTGTAATTTTATATTCAATTTCGATCGTTTTTGGATATTTGGCGCTTCGCAGCGGAAGAGAAGGGAAATTTTGGGCGATGATCTGGCTTATCGGCGTGATGATTTTTTTATCCTTAGCCTTGCTCGTGTTACAATGGATTCGTAGAAATAAACATTCGGAGGGGTGATGGGTGATTATTCTTTTCGCGGGCAGCGCGATGATGAAGATGTATTGTTGGTTATCAAGCAAAATGCTTGGGTTTTTGCAAAAACTGGTTTTTATATTTTGATCGGGGCAAATATCGTCGTTTTTAGTTTTATTATGCTCGGAATGAGTGGAATTTTTTCTTATCTTCTCGCGATATTTGTGATAATGGTTGGAATTTTGATCGTGTATAAATGGTATTTATGGTCAAATAGTATCTATATTTTGACAAATCAGCGAATTATCGAGATCAAGCAAGATAAACTTTTTCATAGATTGATCATTGAAATGGAATTGGCGATGATTCAAGATATATCGACCGAGCAAAAAGGAGCTGTACAAACATTTTTAAATTTTGGCTCAATTCACATCAAAACTGCCAGTTCAAATGCCGGCATGGAAATGACTGATGTTACCGATCCTTATGAGACTCAGCAACAGATAGTAAAAGCAAAAAATTTGATGAAAAATGATTTTAAAGGGAAAATGGAATTTCGGGATAATTTTGGAAAGTAGCCAGCGTCAGCTGGTAAGCTGGTAAGCTAAATAAGCTAATAAGCTGAAGGTAGAATTTAAAATTTAAAATGAATTTGCAATGTAAAATGTTAAAAATTTAAACAAGATTATGAAATTCGAATTACGGATTACAAGGGTAGATCCCCGGGTCAACCTGCCTGCAGGCAGGGCCCGAGGATGACAGACTAAATTATGCCCGAGGATGACAGAGGAGATTGATTTGCGTTTCAATATTATTGTTTTTTAGTTTTTTGAATTTTAATATTTATTATTTGTTTTAAATTTTGAATTTTAAATTTTAAATTTTTCTCTGGTCGGCTATGTGTTGATGGGGGTTTTTATGTTTTCTTTGGAGATGATTGCTTCGAGTTTTTCGTTTAACTCGGGGCATATTTTTATTTTGGTGCGGGTTTTTACTTGTTTGAAGTGACTATTTTCCGGTAATTCAAGAACTAGGGGGATTTCTCCTGGAAACTGGGCAACGATATTTTTAATATTTTCAAGTGTTTTTTTATTGGTTGTACGATCTAGTCTGAGTATCAAGGGTGGAATTTCTGGTTTTTTTGGTTCTACTTGAGTGGCGTTGCTGTTATTTTGTCCATATTTTGATTGGCCTTCGGTATTTTGGGTCTTTTTTTGGATTTTTTCGGATTGATTTTTGTGAAACTTAACTTCCAGATGGACTAATTTATCAGGATCAGTATCGATCTCGTCAATTTCATCGACGAGAATTTTTAGTTCGCCGTCTTTGTTTTGAATGCGTCCTTCGATGGTGACTAAAGTATCGATGGTGCATTTATCGCCGATTTTTTCATAGGATTTTGGGAAAACGACAGCTTCAATATTGCCGGTTAAGTCTTCGAGGCGCATAAATACCATCGGTTCGCCGTTTTTGGTCATGATTTTTTTGGCGTTTGTGATGATGCCGCCTAAACGTTGATAAGATCCGACTTTGCCCCAAAGTTCGTTGATAGGCAGGGCAATTTTTGGCAGAATTGTTTGGATAGTTTTCAAGGGATGATCTGATAGGTAGATTCCAAGAAGTTCTTTTTCCCACGCTAAAAGCTGTTTTTTGTCGGCCGGCTTGGTCGATTGGAGTTTCAAAGTTGGCATCGCCGAAGTATCTTTTAGGCCAAAAAGATTTATCTGGGTGGTTTGCTTGTCTTTGGCAATATTGTTGGCGAATTTGAGGATATCGTCGATGTTTTCGAGGATCAATTTTCGTTCTGTTATGCTATCAAGTGCGCCGGCTTTGGCCAGGTTTTCTAGGATTTTTTTATTTATTACAGATGGTCCGAGTCGATCCAAGAAATCTTCGAGGGTTTTGTAAGCACCTTTTTCTTTTCTATTTTCAGTGATTTCTTCGGCGGCTCCCCTGCCGACATTTTTAATCGAGGAAAGCGCGTAGCTGATATCCCCTGTTTCGGGAATTACGCCAAAATCTACAAATGATGAATTCACATTTGGTGGCAGGACTTTGATTTTCATACGCTCGGCTTCTTGGAGTGCAAAAGCGACTTTTTCCATGTCCCTAGCGGATTCTGATGTGAGCCAGGCGGCCATGAATTCGGATGGATAATTGGATTTAAGAAAAGCTGTTTGATAGGCGACTAAGCCATAAGATGCAGCGTGGGATTTGTTGAAACCATAACCGGCGAAAGTTTCTATCTGGTTCCAGAGTTCGACGGCAACGTCAGGTTTCATGCCGCGCTCGATGATTTGTTTGAAGAATTTTTCTTTTTGGGCGGCCATCTCGGAAATGATTTTTTTACCGATGGCTTTTCTAAATTTATCGACTTCTTGCCAGTTGTAACCGGCTAATTCGATGGCGATCATCAAAACATCATCCTGATAAACGATAAGACCGAGAGATTTATCGAGGATTTTAGACATTCTTGGGTCGAGATAGACTATTTTTCTCGGGTCGTGTTTGCGTTCGACGTATTGGGGGATAAAATTCATCGGACCTGGTCGGTACAGGGCAACCATGGCCATAATGTCGTTGATATCGGTTGGTCTTAATTCTTTGATGTATTTTCGCATGCCCTCTGATTCGAGCTGAAAAACGCCGATGGTTTCGGCGGCTGCTAATAATTTAAAGGCTTTTTTGTCATCAAGAGGGATTTCATCCTGGTTAAGATCGATATTTTTTGTTTTTTTGACGATTTTGATAACATTTTGGATGATGGTTAGATTGGCCAGGCCTAAAAAGTCCATTTTGATAAGGCCGATGCCATCTTCGCCGACTGCATGCATTTCGTATTGGGTGACAATCCTATCGCCTTTGTTATCTCGCATAATGGGAGTGAATTTGGTGATTTCGTCCGGAGCGATAACGACGCCGGCGGCATGAACGGATGCGTGTCTGGCACAGCCCTCAAGGCGTTTGGCGAGGTCTAGAACGCGTTTTGCATTTGGATCTGTCTCATAAGCCGTTTTCATCTCTGGAATGGTGTCGATGGCTTTCTGGATATTTATGTGCAGGGTTTGAGAGTTTACTTGAATCATCTTGGAGAGATTGTCGGCGAACGCATAGGGGAAACTTAGGACTCTGGCAACGTCTCGGATGGCCGCTTTGGCGGCCATTGTACCAAAAGTACAGATCTGGGCGACGCGGTCCGCGCCATATTTTTCACAAACATATTGGATAAGAGCTTCACGTCCGGCGTCGGCGATGTCGATGTCGATATCAGGAGCGGATGGGCGAAATGGATTCAAAAAACGTTCAAAAGGAAGATTGTAATCTAGCGGGTTCAATTTTGGGGAAGTGATACCGAGGGCATAGGAGACAAAACAGCCGGCGGCCGAACCTCTGGTATTGGTTGGGATTCCTCTTTCTTTTGCCCAATGGACAAGATCTTGAACAATTAGGAAATAACCAAGATAACCTTTGTCGCTGATGACTTTGAGTTCGTATTCTAGTCGATCTTTCATTACCTGTGTTATTTCGGGTACAAAATTCGGCAGACGTTCTTCGATGAGTTTTCGAAGATATGAATCATAGGTTTCGTTTGGCGGAAGTTGGAATTCGGGGAAACGAAATTTACCGAGTTCGATCTCGACGTGGCATTGGTTGGCAATTTTTTGGGAATTTGTAATTGCTTCAGGAGTATCGGCAAAGTTGGCGGCCATTTCTTCGGGAGATTTAAATGAGATATCAATCCATTCGCCATCTTCTTTCATAGACATGCGGTTGGTATCGGTCAGAAATTTTCCAGTTTGGACGCAAAGAAGGACATCTTGGGCTTCGGCATCTTCTTTATCGATATAGTGAACATCGTTGGTGGCGACTAGATCTATATTATTTTTTTTGGCTAATTTTATCATGGCTTTGTTGGCGGCGATCTGACGGGGGAGATTTGCATGATGTTGGAGTTCGAGATAGAAGTTTTCTTTGCCGAAGATTTCGACATATTCATCGATAGCTTTTTGGGCAGCGACAAGATTGCCGTCGGCGGCGTAATGCGGAACTTCTCCACCAAGGCAAGCAGTCATGGCGATCAGGCCTTCGGAGTATTTTTTCAGAGTATCTTTATCGACGCGAGGTTTGTAATAATAGCCATCCAGATGAGCAATTGAGGTTAATTTCATAAGATTTTCATAGCCGATATTGTTTTTGGCCAATAAAACCATATGAAAAGGTTTGGTGTCAATTTTTGGGACGCGATCGTTTAGGGTTCTCGGAGCGATGTAAACTTCGCAACCGATAATCGGCTTGATGCCTTGCTTGTGACATTGTTCGTAAAATTCGATTGCACCGTACATGACACCATGGTCGGTTAGAGCAAGGGAGTCCATACCATATTCTTTGGCACGTTTAACCAGGTCCGGGATTTTTCCCAAACCGTCGAGGAGTGAATAATGGCTGTGAACGTGTAAATGTGTGAATTTCATGATTTTCTCTGAAAATATATTATTTTTATTTCACTTAGCAACTTTTACATTAACAAACTTCTTGACTTTTGCAAAGGATTGGGTTATTATTATTATGCTAAATTAAATTAATATTTACTTGATTCAGAGATGGGTCAAGATTTAAAGTAAAAAATTCAAGGGAGTGTGTTATGGCCCATACAAAAGCAAAAGGTACTAGTAAGAATGGACGCGATTCAGCGGCCCAGAGACTTGGTGTAAAATTATTTGGCGGACAAACAGCTAAGGCCGGTGAAATCATCATTCGTCAACGCGGAAGTAAATTTTTTGCAGGTAAAAATGTGCAATTTGGGACTGACGATACGCTTTATGCAAAAGTGGCTGGGATTGTTAAATTTCAAGTTAAGCATATCAAGAAATTTAATGGTGCTTTGGAAAAAACTCGCGTTGTGAATATCGATCCAGCAGTTTAAGTCTAAATTTAAATTAAATTAAAAAGTCCCCGAGCTACGGGGGCTTTTTTGTGTGCAGTTCAAACGAGTTATTGACAAGAGGGTAAATTTGCAGTATTATTTTATCATTATTTGATATTGTTCCTTGAAATTACTCCAGTGATTACTCTAGAAGATAAATGTTTTTTCTTTTGGAGCTATCGCTGGGGTACTAGTGGTAGAAATACATATATGTTGGAGGTAGCAGTTTGAAGCAAGAACAGTTGAAAGTGATTAAGGGTGAGTTAGATAAACTTCTTGGGTCCGGTGCATGTAAAGATGTGACATTGGCCCGGGGGGGCATGGTTACTCTCGTACTTAGCGAGGGAGCTTCTACGCTTTATGGTTTGCCTAAAAGGCAAACATTGCGGCATGACATTCTGATTGATAAAATTCGAAAGGCAGTATCAAAACATGTATCACTAGATCTTTTGGTTCATGCTAGAGATATGGTGAGTTGTGTGTTTGGATCTGAAAAGGCCTGTACGGACGTGCGTTTTCAGAGTCCAAAATTAGGGATTATTAAGGTCGTAATCGATCCGACAATTGCAAATGGTCATGGAATTCCTCGAGAGTTTTTGGGGAGTTGTGAAAGCATCATTTGTAAGCTGGGACATTCGTTGGGGATAATCCCCAGTGCGCAATTGCCGCTTTGGAAAAAATCGTTTGAGACTGAAGGAAGTGTAGCATAATACCAGGAGGGTGAGTAAAATGGGAAGTGTAACAGGAAGTACCGCAACGAATATGGGTGAGAATGCAGAAAGTAGACTTATGAGGATCACTTTGACACATGGTTCTTCGCAAAAAATTTCATGGCATTTGGGAATGACCTTGGAACTGTACGATTTAACTATCGGTGGTTGCCGAAAGGCCATAGAACAGGCAATCTTCAATCATGAGTCTTGGTCAGGTAAGGGACGGGCAACTTGTGAGTTTGTCGTTCAGAACGGTACAGTCATCGGTCTTCATAGTATTGAAGGCAATGTCTTGGCCCTGGCGGGTTAAACTTAAAATTGCCATAGAGCAATAAATTGAACTTATACATTGGCGGGCTAAATATATGACATTTAATGTCAATCACATGATGTGAACAAATATTGCCTCCCAGATATGACTCCATTGCAAGTAACACTTGCTTTGGAGTCATTTTCATGTTATTATATCAATGCATAAGATATCTTATGTAGCGGGCCTGTCGTTGAATACGCTTTTGAAGCGAAAATTGACAAAATGGTGTTTAACGACAGACCCGTAGAGAGAAAGGAATTTTTTTTATGAGTAAAAATCCAATGATT
>VFKW01000153.1 GCA_009885355.1 Candidatus Berkelbacteria bacterium | reverse complement strand
TTGAATTTCGAAGAGATTATGGACAGTGGGAAAATACTCCTTTGCGACTTATCCAAAGGAAAAATCGGCGAAGATGAATCAAGCTTTTTTGGTTCCCTTGTTATTGCCAAAATCCAATTGGCAGCATTGAAACGAGTTCTAATTCCTGAAGAAGAGCGCAGGGATTTTTATCTTTATGTCGATGAGTTCCAAAATTTTGCCACTCAGACTTTTTCCGAACTGGTATCGGAAGCCAGGAAATATCGCTTGGCAACTATTCTTGCTCACCAGTCGATTTCGCAAATTGAAAACCGCGACATCGTCAAAGTAATTCTGGCTAATGTTGGAACTATCATTTGTTTCAAAACGGCCAACCCTGAAGATGAGCAATTTATTCTGCCGATCTTTTCACCCGAAGTACTAAAGCACGAAATTGGCAACCTCCCACTTTATAACTTCTATATGAAAGTCTCAGTCGGCCAAGCGCAGGATACTTTCTTGGCTCAAGCTAACAACTTCACCGTGGAGGGAAATGAGACAACCGCAATGGCCGCAATAAATGAATCAAGGAAACGCTATGGCACACCGATTGAAAATAACGCCATTGAAGAAAAAGTTACCGGAGTAAACCTGAGACAACCAGCTCAAGCAGTGTCTCATTTGGAGAAAATAGCTGAGACTGAAAATGCCCAGTTTCAAGATCAAAATCCCGAAAATTTTAGTCCTTATCCTATACAGGAAAGGATTAAGGACGGGATTGGCAGTAAAGTAGATAACAAACAAAATGTCTCATCAAATACTCAAATACAAAACATACCTATAACACCACAACAGCAACAAATATTACTATCCCTCTACCGTTTCCGATTCTTAAACCGAAGCCAAATTCAACAATTACTCCATCATAAAAATCATAAACGAATTCTCATCTGGCTTAATGATCTAACCGATAAAAAATACATTAAACAAATAGCCGATAATTCTAAAACCAAAATATATTATTTGGCGAAAAACAGTATTCAATTTTTGTCTGCACAAGAGGGATACGACAAATCATCGCTTCAGAAACTATATTACGAAGATAAAAGATCGGTTAATTTTGTCGATCAATGCCAAATCGTCGCTGAAATTTATTTGGATTTGCAAAAGTCGATTACATCGAAAGACAATTCTACAATGTATGTCAAAAGCGATTATCCGACTCACCCATTCGGAGAATTACTTTCCGATCTGTCTCCCCAGGCTTACATCAAACGCAAAATATCCAATGAATCAAAATCATATTTTCTGGAGATATTAGCCGATTTGCCGGAAAAGCAATTGAGACAGCGCATCAAAAAATATTTATCATTTATGCAGTCAAATGAATGGGAAGCCGAAACAAAAAATGCCTTCCCGACGACCCTTTTTATCTGCCAAGATGAAAAAGTCTTTGAGTATATCAAACGCTATACCAAAACCAAATTAGCACAATTTGATGAACCTGCACCGATCAATATTACAACGATGGATAAAATCAAAGAACTTGGGATCACGGGCGATATTTGGAAAAATATTAATTTAAAAGAAAGGACTTAAAATGGTAAAGTCACCAAAACCAACAAAAGAACAATTAGAAATCGGCATGTTAATTGCCAAGCGAATATGTGAAAAATATGCCAAAGATATGATCGACCCAGACAAGAAAGAAACCGAGCGACGAATAGACTCATACTTAGCTGAATTTTTTGCAAAAGCAGACAAGAAGGAAAAAGCCATAAAAAAGGCTCGAGAATCAACTGATCCCCGAGCCTAATAATCAATACTCCTCAGCTAGCATCACTGTCATCACTCGTTTACAAGTTCCAGATAACGGATCTTCCCACGCATCGAAAGTCTCATTGTAATAATCGATTTTCCAGAAGACCTTATCACCTTTCCACTCTATGCGTCCAAAGTCATGCTCTTTGTACGGATCGTTATCCTCAGTAAAATCGCTAAACGATCGAACAGCTCCCATCAGTCCATCTAAATCCTCTACGCCTTGTACACCGCATGTGAGAGTAACCCCGAATCCGCTTTTTCGAAACTGATCGTTTAAAATTGCTTGCTGAGTACGCATATCAATTTGCTTTGTTATCATTTTAACCTCCTAAATTACTTATAAGTGAAAGCAGTTCGACCTCCCGCCATCAATGAAGGCT
>VFKW01000150.1 GCA_009885355.1 Candidatus Berkelbacteria bacterium | reverse complement strand
TCGCCGCCGCCGCCAGAGCCAATTCTGACATTGGAAGCTAAGGAGAAAAATGGATATTAAAAAACATCTCGATAATATTCAGGCAAATTTATCAATCGAACAAATAAATCAAATCAAGCACACTATTTCCCAAAAAATGATTGATGATAAATGTGAATATTTTCCAGGCGAAACCTTGGATATCTCAGTTTTGCCAATGCTGATTACCCAATCTGAATGGGATGAGATAAAAAAATCCTCCGAGCAAATCTCTGCCGTTTTAGAAAAAACCATCGATTTGATTTATCAAGAAGCCGAAGTGAAAAATTTCTTCAATTTTGACGAAAATCAACAAAATTTATTAATTCCCAAATATAAAAAGCGTCCACTTCGACATGTTCATTTCGCTAGATTTGACGGTTTTTTAGTCAATGGTCAGTTTAAGCTTTTGGAATTCAATTCAGATATGGCCATGGGTATCAATCGATCGGATCGCATCAACCAATATTATTTAGAAGAGGCAATCAGCAAACAATGGCTCAGCCAAGATCAGATAATTAACCCAAATGATCTTTTAAATGAGGTCGAAAAAACATTTCAACAAATAAAAACTCACCTTGGAATAGAAAATCCTGTCATCAGTTGCGTTCACGGTCCTTTTGACAAAGAGCGCCTCAATACTGTCGCCGATTATAATATTTCCTATATGCGCCGATTTTTAGAGGCAAAGGGCTGGCAAACCAGAGCTGATTCTTGGAAAGATTTTACCTATGATGGCCACCAGCTCAAATCCATTGATGGTCAAATAATTGATATTATTTATCGCTGCGATTTGGCCACTTCAATTCTAAAATCCCCACTTGTAGACATTGAACCGGCTTATTCGGCTTATCGGGATGGAAATGTTTATATGGCCAACCCGCCGCAATCAGGCATAGGCAGCTACAAGATCATCGCCGCTCTTTGGCGTGACGAAGCATTTCGAAAACTCTTAACTCCAGATGAGATACAAAGTATTGATAAATATATTCCTTGGACAGATTGGTCCAACAAACAAGAAATAACTTATCAGGGGCAAAATCACAATTTACCAAAATGGGCGCTTGCCAATAAAGATATTTTAGTTTTCAAACCGATTCACTCTTTTGGTGGCCGAGATGTCATTCTTGGCCGAGACACTGAAGTTAACCAATGGGAAAAAACCGTCGCCGAGCTAACCAAAGAATCCGGCTGGCTGATCCAGGAGTACATCGAAATCCCAACCATAGAGAGCATCGATCAAGTCGATGGTAATTTGGTAAAGGGTCAATTATTTTCCAACATCAATCCTTGGGTAATAGATGGTAAAGTAAAAGGCCTCTATACCAGAATTTCCAAAAGTCGGGTCATCAACGTCACAACCGGAGGCGGCGTAGCCGCCAGCTTGATTATTAAAGATCTTAAAGCTTGACACTTTGGCACATGTAGCTGTTGTTTTATGTTATGATTTTAAAGCAGTATAATTCAAAAATATTGGGCAATATAAAAATCAAAAAACCAAATAATATTAGTCTCAGGCCTGAACAATTTTTTAAAGAGTTCAAAAAAAGCCATCTTAAAAATAATAATCTAGAAAGGGGAATGAAATGGTAGATGAACATGTATCAAATAGGGAATTGCCAGACGGCAATGAGTTAAAAAAATGTTTTGAAGATCACCATAAAAGTATGCAAGATGCTCAAACAAAAAAAATAACTAGATTAACAGCAGACTCCTTGCATAAAGAAATAGGTACTCTACTGGCGACTTCCTCCATAGATTCGATCGAAAGCGATGAATACAAGCAACCTATCATGGAGAATGTAAAAACAGAAATACTCAATTTAATTAATAAATCTAATCAAGCGATCCTTTTAAATATCACAGACTCTAATGTGGCTGAAAAAAATAATGAGGAACTTTATCAAGCAATTTTAGAGTTATTAAGGGAAGAAGCTTGTGCCAAACCAGAATCTTTACGTACAGCCATCGCAATACAGGAATCAGAAGATCAGAGTCGCATTGAAGAGCTAAAAAATAATCCTGAGAGCCAGGATGACCCAGGCGATAATAATTCTCAAGAGCAAAAAGAAAGGGTCGCAGTTTCTGTTGATAATAATTCTGAAAACAACCTAATCCATATTTCACCATCTCCCCCAGGCAGCAGTATTACTGAAATGAGTACTTCTTTACAAGATAGCGAGATGAGTTCTGAACAAGCTGAATCAACACTTCCCCTCGGTCAATGGAAACCGGGCGGGGAAAACGAACATAATCCATATATATTAATGAGATATGAAGACGACCATGATGACGAAGGGTTTGAGAAAACCAAACAAAAAGCGGAAGATTTCCACAAACTTTTACGACAAGATTATCTCTCGACAACTGAAGAGCAATTCTCAAAAAAACATGAAGCCCTTAATCAAATTTTTGATTATTATCTAAACGCAATCAGACTATCTCAAAGCCAAGCAGAACTTGCATCTTCAGCAAGCAGCCTAATCAGATCTTTGCAGGAAAACATATCAATCTCTCCGAAGTTAGAAAGCTCCACTTCTCTACCAGAACAATCGCAGTCAAGTGAAGAAGCTTCAAATCATTCACTTAGAGAACAAATACAAAAAGTAATGGACGATATAAGTAAGCACAGGGAAAAAGTTACTAACGCCAAACAACCATATGATGCGTTAAATGGTTTGTCCTGGATGAAAAATGATATTTCCAGCGCTGTAGAAAGCTCATCAGACAACATAAACATATCCAATCGAATTAAGCTTAATGAGCAGAGATAGTGAGTATTAATATGGCAATCGACTATATAAAAACAATACAATGGACCAAGCGTTGGGCAGGCTCATATACTTTCATCTCCTGCTCGAATTATGGCTGGCAATATTACCATGAAATGAAGAAAGCCTATGGCACATATTTCCAATCAACTATACATATTCATAAAAAAGGTATAGTTTCATGTTACATGCCCAAAGATGAGCTTCAAAGGATTGGGAATACAATTAGCGAAAAATTAATAGAAAACCCTGATCTAACAGAGCATTACTTAAATAATGTAATTAGCTTAACAGATAAATTGCTACCATTAATGCAAACAAATTTTAACAATATTCCCAATTGGAACGAATATAAAATATTTTTTATATGCCAGGAAACCCCGTACGTAGGAGGCAGTCACGTCATGATTCTTGCCGAGTCTCAGTACGGGGATGA
>VFKW01000124.1 GCA_009885355.1 Candidatus Berkelbacteria bacterium | reverse complement strand
TAGTATTACTTTACATTAAAAATCCTGGCATTGCCAGGATTTTTAATGTAAAAACTGAAATTTATTTGGACGCGATGTGCAGGGCCATTTCTACTAGGCGATTGGAGTAGCCCCATTCGTTGTCATACCAAGCGAAGACTTTAGCGAGATCACCGCCGACGACTTGGGTCATTTTTAGATCGACGATTGACGAAGCTGGGTTGCCAACAATGTCAGATGAGACAATCGGATCTGAAGTAACTTCTAAGATTCCTTTTAATTTTGGAGTTTTCGAGGCTTCGATAAGCGCATTGTTAATTTCTTCAACAGTAACGTCTTTTTCAAAAACTAATGTAATATCGGAAATTGAGCCGACAGGGATCGGAACACGAATCGATGTGCCGTCGAATTTGCCTTTTAATTCAGGTATAACTTCTGTGGCAGCAATGGCAGCACCGGTTGAAGTCGGAGTCATGTTAGCGGCGGCAGCTCTGGCGCGGCGAAGATCTTTGTGTGGACCGTCTTGGATATTTTGATCGTGAGTGTAGGCATGGATGGTATCGAGCATGGCTTTTTTGACACCAAATTTTTCAACCAAGACTTGCATTACCGGCGCAATACAGTTCGTAGTGCAAGAGGCATTATTGATAACCGGCTCACCTTTGTAATCGTCGGCATTTACACCTAATACATATGTTGAAGCTGGTTTTTCGCCTTTTGATGGGGCGGAAATAACGACTTTTTTAGCTCCGGCTGTAATGTGTTTGCCGGCATCATCGGAACCGACAAATCGTCCGGTACATTCCAAGACTACGTCGACTTCAAGACTCTTCCATGGCAAGGTTTCTGGTTCTTTGACTGCAAAAATCGGAATATTTTTTCCATCGACGACGAGATTACTACCCTCGCCTTTGACTTCGTGGCCATAAACACCATAAGAGGTGTCATATTTCAAAAGGTGTGCCAATGTTTTGGCGTCTGTCAGATCATTGATCCCAACAATCTCAATCTCCGGGTTTTCCAGAGCAATTTTGAAGGCCGCGCGGCCGATTCGACCAAAACCATTGATCGCTAGTTTCATGTTTCCTCCTTGTTTAGTAGCTACTAGCTAGCCCCAAAGGGCCCCTTCGGGGTAGCTAGTAGCTAGCGTTGATATTTATACTATATATAATATAAAGCACTATAAGCTTGTAAGCAATAAGCCCCTATGGGACCACTTCGTGGCTTGCAAGCAGTATAATTTTGAATATGCTATGTCAAGATGGGGGTTGCGGTGATTTTTTCTGTTTCTTTTAAGCGTTTTTTCATCTCTATAAGATGCAACAAGCCAGCTTGGGCGCCTATTTCGGAAACTACCGATGCTGAATTGATCGAGCCCCAGCGCATCGCTTCTTTCAAGCTGGAACCATGATATAAAGCCGCCGATAAGGCTGTGGCGAAGCTATCGCCTGCACCGGTGGTTTCGACTGCTTTTTGCGGACAAATTGGGCAATGAAAGTAATTTATACCATCAAATCCAAACGATCCGGCCAATCCGTCGGTAATAATTGAATTTTTGGTGCCATATTTTGTAAGGGCGAATAATAAATGCTTTACGTCTGTGGTGATCGGCATTTTTAGCCAGCTGGCAGCTTCTTCTTTATTCATAATGACGACTGCTGATTGTTGCAGAATTGACTGAGATGCGACAATGCCGCCTTTTAATTGATATGTTCCCGGGTTGTAGGAAACAAAGACTTTTTTCCCTCTTATCTGACTAACCAGATCGTGATGGACTTTTTCATAACCGTTTTTAAGGGACGACAAATATATCCAATTGGCTGAATCTAATTTTGGAAGATGGTATTCACGTTTTTCATGGTAAGAGAAAATCGTCCGGTCTGTCCTTATACTGATCACTGAGGCACGGTTGGTTTTTCCACTTTGTTTTACATATTTTAGACTAATTTTCTCATTTTTAAATGCATTTATGATTCTTTCAGATAAATCATCTTTGCCTATTTCGGTATAGATGACCGTTTTGAGTCCAAGCCTTGAAAATCCAACAGCGGCATTAGCAGCATTGCCGCCAATGGTTTCATAGATTGCTTTTACCGGTATTTTGTCGGCATAGTCAAAACAAATTTGGCAAAGCTGGTGATGAACATTGCAAACTAGATGAGCTTCGTCCTCATCAATAACTTGGATCGTATCATAACCTGTGTCGCCGATTGTAATAACATCATATACTGACACTAAGCCCTCCCACTTGAACCAAACATTCGCATTTTAATGACCACAACTTCAGTCATGGCTTTTTTGACTTCATTTAACATTTTTCTTGGATCTTTCATATTTGGATCATTTAAAAAATAGTGGGCAGTTGTTGACATATATGACAAACGAAGATCAGTATCGATATTTATTTTCGAAATGCCAAGGGAAATAGCTTCTTTGATCTGCTCGGGCGGTGTACCGGAAGCACCATGCAGAACAAGTGGCACATCAATTTTTTCGGAACATTCTTTTAAAATATGAAACTCGAGTTTTTCATCAGGGACTGGAATACCATGTGCGTTTCCGATCGAAACTGCAAAAGCATCGATGCCTGTTTCGTGAACGAAAATTTCAGCTGTATCTGGGTTGGTATATTTACCAGTTAGATTGTCGATGTCTTCTTCTTTACCGGCTAGACTATCACGCTCACCTTCGATAGTTATATTGTGTTTGTGAGCTATTCTTGCCATTTCTTTTGTGACGCGCATTTTTTCATTTTCCGGCAAAGTGGTGGCGTCGATCATGACTGAGCTAAAACCGCCGGCGATACATTTTTTGATCGTATTCAAATTTGAGCCATGGTCTAAATGGACAACAACTGGCACTTTGGCGCGTTCGGCCATCTCGACCAATAGAGCAGTCAAATTATCAAATCCGGCGTATTCGATCGCTTTTTCTGAAACTTGCATGATAACCGGAGATTTTTCGATCTCGGCGGCAGCGATGACGGACTGGGCTGTTTCAAGGTTATAAACATTGAATGCGCCGACAGCGTAGCCGTTTTTGTGAGCCGGAATAAGTACTTCGTTTAGTGTTACAAGCATAAAAACCCTCCTTCGTCGGTAAATCCAAATTTCCAATTTCCAATTTCCAAATGGATTACCTTTTTTTAAATTATCTCTTTTACAGATTTGATTATGGCAGTTGAGTCGCAACTGTATTTTTCTAGTAACTCTTTGGCTGTTCCTGATTCGCCGAAGGTGTCATGCACTCCGACTCTTTTTATTGGGGTTGGCAGTTTTTGGGATAATAATTCTGCGACTGCTCCACCTAGACCACCTATGATTTGGTGTTCTTCGGCGGTGATGACTTTTCCGGTTTTTTTGGCGGAACTGATGATTGTTTCCTCATCTAAAGGCTTGATCGTGTGACAATTTATCACTTCAGAGTGAATGCCTTGCTCGGCTAGTTTTTCAGAAGCTTTTAGGGCCTCATTTACCATTATGCCGGTAGCAATGATCGTGACATCACTACCTTCTTTTAATATATCACATTTTCCGATTTCAAACGAGCTATTTTCGTCGGTGATCATTGGCATAGGTTCGCGACCGAGACGAATATATACTGGTCCGTTGTGATTCGCGGCAGCGATGACGGCTTTTTTGGCTTCATGATAATCTGCTGGACAGATGACGGTTAAGTTGGGGATAACTCTTGTGATTGCCAGATCTTCTAAAGATTGATGTGTTGCACCATCTGGGCCGACTGATAATCCGGCATGGGTCGAGGCGATTTTTACATTTGCTCGATTGTAACAAATAGAAACACGAATTTGTTCCCAGTTTCTTCCTGGCGAAAAGGCAGCGAATGAAGTAATAAATGGGATTTTGCCCGACAAGGCGAGTCCGGCGGCAATGCCGGCCATATTTTGTTCGGCAACACCACATTCGATGTACTGATCAGGGAAATTTTTTTTTAATTTGTCCAATTTGGTTGATTCGCCTAAATTTGCAGACAGAGCGACAATATTTTTATTATTTTGGGCTAGTTCTAGTATAGCGTCGCCAAATCCATCACGAGTTGCTTTTTTTATTTCAGTCATCTGGCCTCCAATTGCTTGATTGCTTCGATCGCTTCGTCTTTTGTCGGGGTTTTGCCGTGCCATTGCCAATTATTTTCAATTGCAGGGATGCCTTTGCCGGCAATTGTTTTTGCTAAGATAACAGTTGGTTTTTCGGTTGATTTTTTGTCTAAGGCTGATATTATTTCAGTAAAATTATGACCATCGACTTCTATGATGTGCCAATTAAAGGCTTCATATTTTTTTGCAAATGGTTCGAGCGGCATGATCTCCTCAGTGGTACCGTCGATCTGGATATGATTTCGATCAACTATAAATGTTAGATTATTTAGTTTGTTTTTGGCGGCGAACATGATCGCTTCCCAAATTTGGCCTTCATCGTGCTCACCGTCGGACACTATACAATATGTATGATTTGGCTTGTTATCCATTTTATCAGCCAGCGCCATGCCGACAGCAACAGAACTGCCTTGGCCAAGGGGGCCAGATGAAGCTTCAATTCCCGGCAGGGAATGATTGTGAGGATGACCCTGAAGCCTGGAATTTATTTTTCGCAAAGTTAATAATTCTTCTTTTGGAAAATAACCGGCTTCGCTCATGGTGGCGTAAAGTGCTGGATTGATGTGGCCGGCGGAAAGAACTAGTCTATCGCGGTCTGGCCAATCGGGATTTTCGGGATCATGTTTCAAGGCGTGGAAATATAAACTGACCATTATCTCGACAATATCCAATGAGCCAGCGGTATGACCAGTGCCAGCTTCGGCTAACATATTTATAATAGACTTGCGAATATTTCTCGCAAGGTCTTGCAATTCTTCTGTATTCATATTCCTACTCCCTTAATATCACCAAGATCGAGCATTAATTTGGCTATTGTGCGTTTTATATCTTTTGCTTTATGTATATATGATCCAACAACTGCTTGATCAATGCCGGCGGCGGTCAAAACTGAGGCGTTATCGTTATTTATACCACCATCAACTTCAATAATTATTCCGGGGCGCAAGGATTTGACTTGACCAATTTTCTCAATTACCCTAGGATCTAGCTGTTGTCCATCAAAGCCAGGGGGAATACTCATCAATAAAACCAAATCAATATCTTTTGAGATTTTTTCTAAAACCTTGACAGGCGTTTCCATGTTGAGGGCAATACCACGTATAAGCTTTTGCGGAATGGCGGCTAATACAGCAGCCGGATCAGCGACTGCCTCGTAATGAAATATAAAAGTTGTGACAGCGGGATGCTTGGGATATTGAAAAATAGATAATGGATCTTTTGTCATGAGATGAAGTTCGAGCTTTATATCATTTTGAAAGCGTGGAATTTCTTGATACTGGATGGTTTTATTTTTCACAAAAATACCATCCATTATATCTACTTGGATTTTTTGGCAGTAAGGGCTTACTTGATTAAATTTTTCCTCGAATTCTTTAAATGATTTTGCGAGGATTGCCGGGACTAATAGGGCCATATAATTCCTCCGGAATTAGTAGATAGTAGCTA
>VFKW01000020.1 GCA_009885355.1 Candidatus Berkelbacteria bacterium | reverse complement strand
ATCATGCCGGAAATTTCCATGTGCGGATAGCCTATTTGTGCTGGCAAACGGAGCTCTTCTTTGGCTGATTCCAGGAGTCCTTGTATCTTGGAACCGCCGCCGGTAAAGATGACGCCGGCAGGCAACATACCGTCTTTGCCGAATTTTTTTAATTCTCTTCTGACCATTGAAAAAATTTCGCTCATACGAGCTTCGATGATTTCGGCGATGTATTTTTTGGAAATTTTCTCTTCTTCGGAGGCGTCAAAATCGCTAAGATCTACCATGTCGGTGTCTTTAATTTTTGCAGGATTGGTGCTGCCGTATTTGATTTTGATTTTTTCGGCGATTTCGAGGCTTGTGCGAAGGCCGATGGCGATGTCATTTGTAATATTTAGGCTGCCAATATTTAAAATGGCGGCGTGAAGGAGGTCCCCTTCTTCAAAAATAGTGACGCTGGTGGTGGAAGCGCCGATGTCAACTAGGGCGACGCCGGCTTCTTTTTGTTTTTTATTTAAAATTGCATAAGAGCTAGCGAGGGGCGAAAATGTGAGATCGGCAACAGCTAAACCCGATTGCTCGATACATTTGGTAAGAGTTTTGGTGGCGGCAATAGAAGCGCCAATAACGTGGGCTTCAACTTCTAGTCGAATCCCCGTCATGCCGATTGGATCTTTGATATTTTTTTGGCCGTCAATAGTAAATGATTGAGGAATGACATCAATTATTTGAAAATTTGGTGGCAGGGCAATGGCTCGGGCGGCTTCGATGACACGTTGAACATCTGTTTCGCTGATTTCGCCGTCAGCGCGAGAAATAGCAATGACGCCTTTTGAAATAGTACAAGTTATTTGAGGGTTTGATATGCCAACAAAAGCATCGGTAATTGGAGAACCGCTCATTCGTTCGGTTTCTTCTAGGGCGGCGGTGATGGCACTGACGGTTTCTTCGATGTCAGAGACCATGCCTTTGCGAACGCCATTATTGGGGGCATGTCCAACGCCGATAATATTTATGATACCGTCTTGAATAGTGCCGGCGCAAACGGTGACTTTGGTGGTGCCGATATCTAATCCTACTGTGATGTGTGATTTGTGCATAGATAACCCTCCGATATAGTAGATAGTAGTTGGTAGTTAGTAGATAGGGAGTGACAGGAGTGGCAGAATATATAGTATTATATAATAAATTAATTTTCTTTGTGGTGGAAGCCGACAAGGTGTTTTACACCATGTTCAAAAAGATGGTAAAACTCTTCTTTAAAACTATGATTTAATTCTTTGGCTTGTTTTGCAATATATGGATGACAAAGAATAATATCACCAAGATGAAGCGGTTCGTCTGGAGCAATAGGAAAAAAGCTTTTTTTGGGTTTTCCTCGATAGAGTTGTGTGAGAGGAAAACTTAAAACGTCGGTTGGCTTGTCTATATTTCGGAATTTTTGATTTAATTTTTGAATAAACGATTCATCGCAGATTGTAAGGTCTATCTCTACTATACCGCTAAGTGAGGTTTGGTGCAAGATCAAAAGAGCCTTTTGTTTTAAAATATCTTCAGAAATTGGTTCGTCGGTTTGTTTATCGATTTTTATAATAATGTCTGTAATCATAAAATTAATTTTTAGCAGTTTTTTTAGGGTATTGAATTCGTTGATGAAAGATAGCGTTTAGGCTTTCAATAAATGATCGTCGAAGTTTGACGAATTGTTTGGCAGTCAAGTTGCAATTATCGAGCTGACCTTCATTGATTTTTTGTTCAATAATCGTGTTGACTGTTTCGCGGATTTCTTGGACAGTGGGGTTTGGGTGTGAGCGAACGGTCGCTTCTAGGATATCAGCAAGCATAACGATGCCAATTTCGGTGGATTGAGGTTTTGGTCCGGAGTATTTAAAGTCGGCTTTTTTGGTACTTTCAGTTGATTGTTTGGATTTCTCATAAAAATAATTGACTGTTGAAGTGCCATGATGTTGTTGAATAAAATTGATTATTTCGGCTGGTATGTGATTTTCTTTAGCTAGTTCAATGCCTTTTTGGACATGTTCGATGATAATTTTGGCACTTTCTTGAGGTAAAAGGTCATCATGATTGTTTTTATTTGGGGCTTGATTTTCGACATAAAAATCAGGATCCATAATTTTACCGATGTCATGATAGTAAGCGCCAACACGAGTCAGAAGAGAATCTACGCCGATCGCTTTTGAAGCGCGGGCGGCAATATTGGCTACTGTAAGAGTGTGGTGGTAAGTGCCAGGCGCTTCGTGGGATAATCTGACCATGAGGGGGTGGCTTAGGCTTTCAAGTCTTAATATGCGGCGAAATGTGGTCAGATATTCTTTGAAAATTGGAGAAGCAGCGACGATGAAATATGTGGTTAGGCTGGCAGAAAGAATGGCGGCAAGTACGATGAAAAATAGCTCGGTGAAAGCATTTTGGGATATATTGAGGATAATTATATAGGAGATAGTCGAAAAGAATAAATTGATGCCGGTGATTATAGCAGCGAGAACGATGCCATATCTTAGCGTTTTATTCATGATTTAATAACTCCATAGCTAATTTGGATATACGAGCGCCGTCGGCTTTGCCTTGGGTTTTTGGAATGACAAATGACATGATTTTACCGATGTCTTTTTTGTCTTGGGCGCCGGTTGATTTGATGGCATCATTAATAATAGCTTTTAGTTCATCATCGCTGAGTTGAGCTGGTAAAAATTTTTCAAAAAGAGTGGCTTCGTCGAGCTCTTTTTGGGCTAATTCCGGTCTGTTGGCTGTGATGAATTGACTAGCTGAATCTTTGCGTTGCTTGACTTCTTTTTGAATGACATTTAAAATATCAGGTTCGCTGAGCTCTGCTGGATCTATCATTTTATTGATAGCGGCATTTTTGATGGATGATTTGAGATAACGAAGAGTATCTCGAACAAATTCGTTTTTATCTTTTTGTGCTTGTATTAAGTCGCTGTTGATTTGTGTGAGCAGGTCCATGGGCCTCCTGGTGGAGAACATTACAATTTACAATTTCCAATTTTCAATTTTCAAAAATATCCAATTAAAAATAGATAGTTGCCATTAATAACCTTGTTTTGCTCGTTTTCTGACAGCTTTACGGCGAGCTGTATCGCGTTTTTTAATACGGGATACATCTTTTGTAAAGTATCTACGTTTTTTGATTTCTGTTAAAACACCGCTTTGTTGTACGTCGCGAAAAAATCTTCGAAGTAGAACTTCGAATCCTTCTTTTTCTTTTCTTTTAACTTCCATTTAAAATCACCTGCCTTTCAAGTCAATCTACAGTCAAAACTTACAGCAAATGTATAAGCGTGGAGTAGTTTGTTGATCTAATAGTATCATATTTTTTCGGTTTTGTCTATTGGTTCCAGTTAATTTTTTTTCATTTTTATTGTCACATTAATAAACCCGTTCTGCCTTAGCTCGATGATGCCGCCGCGGTAATAATTGCCAGTGTGAATCTGGCCTTTTTTAATTGTATCTAGATCTTGATCCATAGTGTAACCATCGGCTTTGGCGGTTAGATAATATTTGCCTTTTGGTACATATAGGGTGTATTGACCGTTTTTGTCGGTTTGGACTTCTGATCTTAAAGTCTCAAATTCGGCGTCAAAGAGATAAACAATTGAGTTTGACAATCTTTCGAGCTTCTTTTTGTTTTTTTGATTTTCACCAAAGATAATGCCGTGCTGACGGTTGGATCGTACTTTTTGCAGGATATAGAAACCGGACATGACGATGTAGATGTCCATGGTGGCATAGTATTTCATTTCAGATGTGACATAGGCCATTAGACCATATACAACTGTGCCGATGACCAAGATCGGAACGAGAATGTAGATCGAGGATTTGCTGATCCAGCCGGAGATGTCTCGGGCGAGAATGCGAGCTTTGGAGTAGAAATTCATCTTGGTTTTAATCGGCTCAATTGGGATAGTTAATGATAGATTGTCCATTTTTTCTTTGATCGTTAAAGTAGCCCCGACATAGTACGACTGACCTCTGGCGATAGTGGAAAGACTGTTTTTGGATACTGGAAAAAGATAGCCTGGTTTGGTGACTGAAACAACATAGCTGCCTGGATCAACTGAGAAACCAAATCTTCCGGCTAGGTCAGATACTCTAGTGGCAACGAGGGCTTTGGTGCTGGCATCAAAAAGTCTGACAACAGCTAAATCCATCGGTTTACCGGTAAATGCGTCAAATACCATGCCCCAGTTCTTTGGTCTTCTTTTAATACCTAGAGCCTCACCCAGCATAGCGAAAAGATAGGCAATGAATTGGAAGACCGATGGCAGAGCTGCCACACCTTGAACCAATACTGCCAATCCTCCGGCCGCTGCGGCGGCCTGAGAGACTGGTTTTAGGACTCTTTTGGCCACTTGCTTGGTCGTTTCACTAGTGACTATATTGGCGATGGTTGAGGAAATTGCATCGCCTATGGCGGATAATGAGCTGTTGAAGTCGACTATAAGTTTATTGTCTAGAGATTGGTTGTCTGTCATATTTGTGGCTTTGAGAGTTGATTCGCCGGCATCATAGGAATTTATTTTGAAAATGGCCTTACCTGCTTCATCTGACAGCGAGTAGTATTTATTGGTCGTACTTGGATTGCCAATGGACTCGATTTTGTCCTTTTGGCGACTGGAAGTCAGGTTGATGTCTTTATTTTTGATCGGATTGCCTTTGGAATCTTTGATAACGACAGTGATGGTGGCAAAGTCTGTGTTATCGTTTTTGACGTCTGTTTTGTCCGAGGAAATAGTGGAAGTTTTTGGATTGAATAGTCCGGCGATATCTGAGTTGCCGATTTTGATAAGGGAAGAATCTACACTATTGTATATTTGCCAGCCGCTGTCGCCGCCATTTGAATCGATGGATTTGATGCGCCAATAGTATTGGCCGTCGGCTAATTGCTGGTTTTCCATTCCGACAGTATATGTGCCTTTTTGGTTGTTTTGATCGAGCAATTGTCCGACAGTAAACTTGTTATGTATGTTTAAAGCGGCAAATGATGATGAATAATCTGTGACTAGATTTGTAAAGTTTTTATCCAGGGCAATTTGGATCTGGTATTTTAAGAGTTGATTTTTACCGGCTAGGGTTTGGATATCCGGATCATCTAAGGTAAATGTGATGACAGGCTGAGTGTCGGTTGTCCATTGGCCGAATATATATGGAGATTTGATAAAGGTAATGGTTGGATTTTCGGTAAAAAGCCAGTTTCTGGTACTGCTGCCTGTGGAGGTGAGGCCGGCGTGGATGGTGTTGCCGGATGAGGCATCAGAATTGAAAACATTTAAATATGAAGCTGCTTGGATGGCGCCATTTTTGAGGTTTAGTTTCCAATAATTTTTATTATCCGAGCTAGCGAGTTTTAGAATTTTAGAGTTGGTGCCGTTTATGGAGAGAGATTTGCTGATGGTTTGAGTAGTACCAGGTGAAAAATTGACAGTTCGGCCGGAGGATGAAGAATTAGAAACGATTTTTAGATTGTAAAATGTTGTGCTGCCAAATATGTTTGTATCACTGGCGCTGATAAAATTGACTGTTGAGTTATTGGGATTGAACGAGCCTTGGTTATCCCATGAGCCTGAGATATTTAAGTTGGTTGTCGGTGCAGTTAAGGATCCGGTTATAACTATGTTATTAAATGAGTTTGATCCGGTCATTGTAGTGGCGCCGTCAAAAGTTACTGTGCCAGAGTTGGCGGTAAAAGTGCCATTGTTTGTCCAAGAGCCGGAAATGGTAAGCGGGGCGGAGGATGAGGCTAAAAGAGTACTTCCAGGAGTAATATTGAGATTATTAATGTCGAAATTGCGATTGTTTGTGTTGTTGTCCAGGATTACAGGAGGATATTCATCACTGGTTTGGCCAATATTTAATATGCCGTTGACAGTTATCTGGCCGGTGCCGCCGCTTGCAGTTGTAATAGTCACGGGGCTGCCTAAAGAATTTTCAAAATTTAGATTGTTGAAAGTCCAGTTGCTAGTATAGGAAGTGGTGCCAAAATTCTTATTTGCCGAGACTTTGTTGGTAAAGTTGCTGATGGTTAGATTGATAGAAGCGTTGCCGCTACCGGAAACTGTGCCATTGACGACTATGTCGGCATCACCGTGTGAATTATCTAGGATACCGGCGTCTGTTACTTGTAGGTCGTTTAATACAGTTAGCGTATGGCCTGTGGCTGATATGTGGCAATTACTGCAATTGCCACCCAATCGTAAATTGTAAAATGGAGAGTTGCCAGAATCTATAGTAGCGGAGTGTGAATTGTTATAGATAACAACTGTGCCGGAATTGTTAATGTAGGTGCCGTTGTTTGTCCATGAGCCGTATACGAAAAGTGTTCCGCTATCTTTGCTAGTCAGTGTTCCGGTGATGTTTACATTGTAAAAATATGAGGACGCGCTGGTTCCAGAGATTATAGTATTACTATTAAATGTGATGGTGCCGGCGTCTATTCTATTGTAGGTATTATGGATCCAATTGCCGGAGATATTGGTATTTGCTCCGGGTTTAAAAAGGCCTGAGGATAAGGTGACATTGGTTACGTTTAGAGTTGGAGTATAGACGGTTAACGTTTGACCGGAGTTTTTGGCGACATTTAGACCGTAGAAAGTTTGTTCGGCACTGCCGTAGATAATTGAGCTGGCGCCGGTAAAGGTGACAGTGTGCCCGCCCGGAGTGAAGGTGCCGCCGTTGTTTGTCCAGTTGCCGCTGATTAAGATGTCTTTATCTGGGGCAAAAGTACTACCTGAATACAAGATGAAATTGCCATCTATAGTTGAAGAATTGACGAGTTGAAAGCTGCCTGTGCCAGAGTAGGCAATATTGCCGAAGGTTGAGCCCCCTCCGGGGTCAAATGTCTGGGCGCCGGTGCCGTCAAAAGTAGTAGTTCCGCTACTAGCCGAAAATGTGCCATTATTGACTAAATCTCCTTGGAGAATAACGTTCCCTGCCGGAGCGTAGGTTTTTGAGGTAAATATGT
>VFKW01000154.1 GCA_009885355.1 Candidatus Berkelbacteria bacterium | reverse complement strand
GATTTTAATACACCATCATCTTAAATGCTTTTGGATCAAGTGACCATGCCAATGCATCGTCAATCGTGATCTCACCTTTACTTACTAATTCTGCCAATACTTTATCCAAACTGATCATACCTTCTGAAGCACTTGTTTGAATGATATTTGGCAGCTGATGCGTCTTGCCTTCACGAATCGTATTTCGAACTGCCGAATTTGCCATCATGATCTCACAAGCCAACACCCGTCCACCGGAAATTCTCGGCAACAATCTTTGTGAAACTACGCCTAATAAAACATTTGCCAACTGCATTCTGATCTGTTGCTGCTGGTGAGGCGGAAAAACATCAATCATACGATCAGCTGTTTGGGACGCAGAATTTGTATGCAAAGTTGTAAACACCAGATGTCCCGTTTCAGCCAAAGTCAAAGCTGCGTCAATCGTTTCCAAATCACGCATTTCCCCAACCAAGATCACATCTGGATCTTGTCGTAATGCACTACGCAAGGCTCTGGAAAAAGAGTTTGTATCACTACTTACCTCACGTTGGGATACAATACTTTTTTTATGTTCAAACACATACTCAATTGGATCTTCAATAGTAATAATATGATCAGAGCGATTTTGATTGATATGCTCAATCACCGCGGCTAGAGTGGTCGATTTACCATGTCCAGTAGGTCCCGTAATAATCACCAAACCTTGACTGACCAATGTAAATTTTTCCAAAATCGGAGGCAAGCCCAATTCATCAATCGTTTTCACTTTCAATGAAATCAAGCGTAAAGCAGCCGATAAATAACCTTTTTGATAAAACACATTCGATCTGAAACGAGTCTGTTGATAACCAAATGAAAAGTCGATTTCTTTTCTTTGTCGAAGTCTCTCAACCTGATCAGGCAACATTATACTTAAAATTAATTTCTCGCATGTTTCTGCTGTTAAAACATTTTTATCCGCAATTGGAATCAACCGACCGTCAATACGCAAAATTGGCGGCAAACCTACTGTTAAATGCAAATCACTTGCCTTTTTCTCGATTGCCAAATCCAATAAAGATTTCATTTCTGTCGCTATTGCATCCGCCATAAACCCCTCCTCTTTCTAAGTTTTTATTTAAAAATTATTCCCCTATTTCTATTGTAAAGTATTCTAAATATAAATCAAATCCATCTAATGTAACCTGCTGAAAAACTTAATT
Organism: Candidatus Berkelbacteria bacterium; assembly: GCA_009885355.1. Classification (GTDB taxonomy): domain Bacteria; phylum Patescibacteriota; class UBA1384; order VFKW01; family VFKW01; genus VFKW01. The sequence goes on along the minus strand of VFKW01000154.1, from coordinate 6,154 downwards.
ATTCTTCGAGCGAGCAAAGCGAGTCGAGAAGTATTTACCTAGTAGTTCTCGACAAGCTCGAACAATATTACTAATATTTGGTTAACTGAATTAGGTTTTTCAGCGGTCTTATACTACCCACTTACAAGCTTATTGCTTATCAGCTTATTAGCTTACTGCTTATTTAGCTCATTGCTTATCAGCTTACTAGCTTACGCTAGCTAATCACTACTCGTCACTCTCAGCACCTCATCCATTGTCGTAATGCCTTTCAAGGCCTTCAAAATACCATCCTGCTTCATCGTGATCATTCCATCTTTACAAGCCTGTTCTGATATATCATTTGCCGGTCGTTTTTCCACCGCTAATTCTTCAATTTTTTCACTCATCTCCAAAACTTCATAAATACCCATCCTGCCATGATATCCATTTGTACACTCCGAACAACCTTTTCCATGGAAAAAAGTCAAATCTTCCTTTTTCATCCCAGCGATCTTTGTATCAGGAATCTTGGAAATCTCTTTCAAAATATCTTCGATAAATCCTGACGGCAATTCGACTCTCTCTTTACATTTTGTACATATTTTACGAACCAAACGTTGAGCAATAATACAGTTCACTGAAGAAGTAATCAAAAATGGCTCTACTCCCATATTTATCAATCTAGGTAAAGCTCCTGCTGCGTTATTTGTATGCAAAGTTGACAATACCAGATGACCAGTCAAAGCCGCATGTGTCGTCATAGCTGCAGTTTCCAAATCACGAATTTCTCCCACCATCACAATATTTGGATCTTGTCTTAATACCGACCTCAACCCTTCGGCAAAAGTAAACCCAATCTGCGGCTTAATCTGAACCTGATTTATACCTGAAATTTCATATTCTACCGGATCTTCCAACGTAATTACATTTACAGCATTTGTTGAAATTCTTTGCAATACTGCATATAAAGTAGTTGATTTACCAGACCCGGTCGGGCCAGTAGCTAAAATAATACCATAAGGTTTCTTAATATTTTTAATCACAACATCAAATCCCACACCAGTTATACCCATATCTTCCAAAGTCAAAAGCCCGGCGCTTTTATCCAAAATACGCATAACTACCTTTTCCCCATGTACCGTCGGCAAAGTCGAAACACGCAAATCAATCTCATGCTTTCGAACAATCACATTAAATCGGCCGTCTTGCGGTACGCGCTGCTCATCAATTTTCAATTTAGACAAAATTTTAATTCTCGATACAATCGGTGCATGCAAAGACAAAGGCATCTTCACAATATCTTTCAAAATACCATCCACACGATACCGTAACCTGACGTTTTCCGCCGCCGCTTCCATATGGATATCGCTAGCCTGCATCACGATCCCCAAGCTCAAAATTCCCGCCACGATCTCAGGCACCATTCCAGCCCTGATGACCGCCTGCAAGTCCTCTGATCGATCAACCGGTCGCGTCAAAAATTTATCAAGATTATTCTCTTCTAAATTCTCATTCATATCAGCGCTTGATTCAAGCCCTGCTTTATTATCAATATCTTCTGCTTTAATCTCAGGAATTATCTCCGCAACTTCCGTTTTTTTCGGATCAGAATTATTATAAGGCTGCGCTACACCTTCCTTAACTCTCTGCTCTTCCAACTTTAATACTGTCGAAGCCAAGTTTTGCATTTGATCAATCTTTTTTTCTGTTGGCACCGGCGTTTTATCGACATCTATTTCCTTGATCTCAACTACTGGAGACGCATCTGTAACTTTACTAATATTATCTTTTAAATCTTTATTTACACTTGGTAATTTTTGATCAACCAAGGCATTATCACCGGCGACATCAACTTTGGACTTATCTTCTGGCACAACATCAACTTTTGGTTTATCTTCTGGTGGAGCTACTTCCTTTTCAACAGCTATATTAGTTTTATCTTCTATTGCTGGTTCAGTTTTTTTAACATCCTCCGTATCACTTTTTTTCACTTCCTGAGGATTCACAGGGCTTGCAGCAGCTGGCACCCCATAACCTGTCAATGCTTTTTTTAAACCTTCTTCACTGCAAGTAAATTTAATAATCTCAATATTGTTTCGTTTTCTAATAAATTCCAATATTTCTTTTGTTTGTACATCATCAGGATCAATCAAAGCAACTTTAATTTTCTTCGTATTTTTCGTCTCCTTGATAGGCGGATCAGTATCAAATACAACCATCTTATATTTTTGGGCCACTTCTTTTGGAAATTTTAAAAGCACTTCTTTAGGAATTTCAATTTTCAAAAGATCAATTTCTTCATATTTACCACTGGACGGCTTTACAGGTAAAGCTTGGACGGATGTAGCCTGAACAACTGGCTGATCAGCAGCCAATTTTGCTGGCTCTTTTATATCAGATTTTATAACTGTCGGATTTAACTGGGTAGCTGCAGGCGGCACCACCGGTTTTGCAGGTGTATTTTCAGCTGAAATATTCTGGTCATACAAACCGATCGCCCAATCTATCTCATCTGACGGCACGATCGACAATGAAATCACCTTTCCACTTTGAGCCAATTTTTTGAGCGACTCAGGCGGTTGCGTCTTTAAAATTTTCGGATCTCCGATCGCAATATCTACTTTATTGTCCCCAAGAGAAAAACAAACTACTTTGAAATTACTCGCATCTTCTTTAGGTAAAGTTTTTAAAACCGCAAGATCAATCTTTTTATCTTTTAAGCTTGTAAGCGGCAAGTTAAAATAAGCGCTATATGCTCGCGCTATCTGTTCTTTTGTGCAAATACCATTTTCTATAAATTTTACGATCTCTTCTTCGGTCTTACTTTCCATACCAGACAATTTCGCTCGATCGACAAAACCTAGACTCACCAAAATATCAATAAAATAATTTTGGGCATTTGCTAAATTTAATGCACTGTTGTCCACCATTTATTCAGCCTTTTATAAATTAAAATTAGTTAGGTAAAAAAGGATTCGCTTTCCCAATTTCCGTATCATTGACCACAACCGGCAAAGCACCATTTCTTTCATAACCTTTTATCTTTTGAGACAATTGATTGATCGTATTATCGTCCGGTACAGACACTGTTTCAACTTTTTCTGTGATAGCTCCAGCCACTTCTTGAGAACTAGGCATAGTCAAAAAACCAGCCACCGCAAAACCGACCGCCACCAGTATAATCACAAAAAAACCAAAAACTATTTCTAAACTCTTATTCATTTCCCCTCCTAATTCAACTGATCAGCGACCTGCTGATCGACTTTACCTTGATACAAAATACCAAAACTTACTGAAACTGCGATCTGTGAAGCATCGCCCTGCCCAGATGTCACCGCCATTGATTTGATCTTGATCGGACGTACATTATTTTCCAATTTACTAGTAAATGAAGCAAGATTATCATATGTACCAGAAGCACTCATTCCAACACCCACTTCGCTGCCGCCGGAACTAGGCTGTATATCAAAACCTGAAATGTTCAAACCTGTATTTTTTGCAATTGCCTCAACCATGACTAAAACCTCAGGAATCTGCTGTGCTGCCGGCATCGCTGTACGCAGGTCATTTATAGTCGCCGAATATTCCGCCAATTTTGGCTGAAATTCCCTAAGCTTGGCAATCTTCATCCCTAGAGCCTCAGATCTTTCACTATAAGCATTTATCTGAGCGTTTGTCTTTCTTGTATCCACCGCCATTGGCTTTACAACTACAAGCGCCAATACTGCAATAATGATAATTCCGATCGGTACAAATTTATTGCCCATTACTACCTCCTAGAACTACTTCTTTATTCAGCAGTTCTTCTGGATTAATCTTGAAAGTTATCGCAAAAGCAGTTAGTCCTGGGCCACCAGCTTGATTTTTAACAGAAGTGTTGCCCAATTTTATATCGCTAAAAAGTGGCGACTTTTTCATACTCACCATATATTTTGCGATCGATGTGAGATCTGGAGCCGAACCATTTAAAGATACTGTATTTGCTTCATCGATCGAGAGACTGCCCAAAAAGACATTTTTTGGCGTAACTGCACTCAAGCGATTCCAAAATTTAGACCAATAAACTCTCGAATCCATAGCATCTTTCAGACTTTTTTGACCATCTTGGATCTCTTGTAAATCACTGGCCAATTTTTTCAGATCGCTCGAATTCACTTCAGTAGTCAAATTGTTATATTTTTTAATTGCCTCATCCAGCTTTGTCTGTCTGGAAATTTTATATACATAAAAACCACCGGTCCCCAATATGCCGATAATAGTTGCAATTAAAATTAGAACGCCCAACGAACCTGCAGACGAGACCTTGACTGAAGATATTTCAGCTACTTTATCTTCTTGTCTTACTGAATGCGGTTGGTTTTGAGCTGTACCACTACCATCAACAGATGGCGTAGTCTCTTCACCACTAAACATATTCCCCTCCTCCATAATTAATCTTATATAAATTATATCAAGCCAAAATTCTTTGTCAAATAAACCACCTCGTAGTAATCTGACGGAGCATCATGCCACATATCATCATCCCGGAAGCGTGTGCATAAGTTTATCTCGACAAATGCAGAGATTATCCGGGATCCACTTGTAAAGTCTCCTGGATTCCGGTTCTGGGAACCCTTCCCGACCGGAATGACGTCTAAAGAAGAATATTCCCACCCTTAATACAAAATACTATATACTAAATACTAAATACTTTATACTATATACTAAATACTTTATACTATTAAAATAACCCCGTCGTCCAACAGGGTTATTTTAATCTGGCAGGGGTGGAGGGAATCGAACCCCCGCTAGAGGTTTTGGAGACCCCTGTGATACCATTTCACTACACCCCCCCGCAAGCAGTAAGAATTAAGCTATTAAGCAGTAAGCATTAACTATGAAAAAAAACCAATAAATAATATCTTACAAGCTTATTGCTTATCAGCTTACTAGCTTATTCACTACTTCGCTTCTTTATGTGAAGCGTGTTTCTGACAGCGGTTACAATATTTATTGACTTCCAGCCTCTCAGTAGTATTGATCACGCTTTTTTCAGTATGATAATTTCTCGACTGACATTTTGTACAAGCGAGAGTAACTAATTGTCTTTTATCTTTTTTTGCCATAATATTCCTTTCATTTTGAAAATTTTTACCTGTTGTCTGTTGTTCGTTGTTTGTTGTTGGTTATTATTGGAGCCGACATCGGGGATCGGACCCGAGACCTCATTCTTACCAAGAATGCGCTCTACCACTGAGCTATGTCGGCAAAATAGCAGTTGGTAGTTAGTAGATGGTAGCTAGCAAACCGAGGGAAATCCCCAAATACTAACTACTAGCTACCAACTACCACGTGGTGCTGGAGGAGGGATTCGAACCCCCGTAGGCACAAGGCCGACAGATTTACAGTCTGTTGCGATTGACCGCTCCGCCACTCCAGCATAATACCCGATATATTGTCAAAAATTTAGCAACCCGTCAATATTAGTCAATAAAATAATTCCCTAACTACTAACTACCCCGAAGGGGCCCCTTAGGGGCAAACTACCAAATTTTGGAGCCGTCTGCCGGATTTGAACCGGCGACCGACTGTTTACAAAACAGTTGCTCTACCACTGAGCTAAGACGGCGCGCATACAAAAACGAAAAAAATTTCCAAAGTCCGGATCAGACTCTATCTATAATATCATTTTTTTTCAATTTGTTCAAGTACTTGTTTATACTTTTCATTCTTCGGAGATAATTTAATCGCCGCTTTTAAACTCTCGGCCGCATCCTTATAATTTCCCTGCCCGACATAGGCAAGCGCCAAATTATAATAACGGCTACAAACCGTATTATCATATTTTACGGCCGTCGAAAACGCATCAATCGCATCCTCATAATTCCCCTGTTCCAAATATATAGCCCCCAACCTATTATAAGCTTTTATATTCTGTGGATTATCCTTTACTGCTTGAATATACAAAGGCTCCGCCTTGTGATAATCTTTCACCTTAAAAGCTGCCTCTGCCTCTTCAAAATAAGTATGCGCAATAATATCCGTCTTTGTCGCTCCCAATTTCTCTTCATCAACCCAAAAATCCCGATCTTCAGGCTTTTTTAATTCTGTTGTCATCATCGGTGGAACTGCTACGTGCTTTTTTACTTCCGGTTTTTTCATTTTTTTACCTAAATTGCCAAAAAATTGCCCTATTCCAAACATAAAACTTTTT
>VFKW01000103.1 GCA_009885355.1 Candidatus Berkelbacteria bacterium | reverse complement strand
GCTCAATTAAAGTGCCTGAACTATAACTTTGATGATAGTGCCGAAGGTGAATTTGTTGAAACAATCTTTGCCGCCCAAAATCAACTTGAGCGCAAACAAAACCGAAGGCAGGTTTGCCAGAAAATGAAGGCCAGAATCGAGCGCGGCTATTGGTGTTTTGGCGCCCCGACCGGTTATGAATATTTAAAAGATAAAGAGCATGGTAAATTATTAACTCCTGTCCAGCCAATCGCCGATATCGTTGCTGAGGGCTTAAATGCCTATGCTGAAAATAGAATCATAAGAACAATTGATCTTCTTAATTTTTTTATGTCAAAAAATTTGCATGGGCTCACTGGTAAAAATAAAATTCAATTCGAACATGTTAAAAGAATGTTAGTTCAGCAGCTTTATACAGGACAGGTCGAGCATCGCGAGTGGGGAATCACAAAAAGACCAGGCCATCATAAGGCAATAATAAGTGTCGAAACTTATACTAAAATTCAAAAAAAGTTAAAAAGACCTGAGAGAAAACCGCGAGAAACAGACAAATTAGAATTTCCCCTACGGCGAGTAGTAAGTTGTGCTTTTTGTGGAAAACCGATGACAGGCAGCTGCAATAGGAGTAAAAATCCGAATAAATATTATCCTCATTATACATGCGGAAATAAGGAATGTAGCGCAAATCCAAAAAACATAACAGCAAGCAAAGTTGAAGAAGATTATATTCGATTATTGGAAAGCATAAAAGTAGATCCAATATTATTAGATATGGCCAAAGTAGTCGCCACTAAGATTTGGCAGAAAAAAGTGGATGATATTGGCCGCGCTCAAAAAGAAAAAGATGCCGAGATTAAGCTGATTGAGAAACAAATAGAAAATTATATTGATATTATACCGACAACTAGTTCACAAAGCGTTAGAGCACGATATGAAGGCAAAATAGAGGATCTGGATAGGAGGATAAGTGAATTAAATAAAAAAGAACACCAAAAACAACCAAACTTTGAAGAGGCTTTAAATTTGGCGATAAAATTCCTTGGAACACCTGCCGAGACTTGGGTAAAACCAGACCGGAACCTTAAAAATATGGTTCATAATATGATCTTTACTGAGAACCCCAAATACTCTTTAAAAGATGGTTTTGGAACACCTAAATTAAGCCTTCCGTTCTCTGTTAAAAAGCTTATTTTGGATAATAATGATCACTTGGTGGAGCTGGGGAGAATCGCACTCCCGTCCAGAAACTGTCCCATGTATCGTCTACGAGCTTAGTTTGTTCTTTGGCTTAAATACAATCTCGAGAACAAACAAAACAATTGTATCGCAACCTCTTTGTCTTAGTACTGATACGAGATAAATCAGTAGGCAATCCGATTTTTTGACGTTCGATCTAATGCCTTCGGTATCGAGTCACTAGGGAACGGCTCTCGGTTTTAAGCGAAAGCTGGCGCAAAAGTCATACCTGCAAAAGCAGTTTTGATTTTGCTAACAAATGTGTTGGCACTTATAATAGTGTCTAATCCGTAACGTGAATTACGCGGCTTGCAGATGACATTTTTCAATCCCTGTCGATCTAGAACAGCCCCGTCAAGTAATCACTAAATATATAATTATTAATATGCAACAACCAATACTATATCATATTTTACCGATTTTGTCAATGCGATTGCCTATATAAAATCACAAATTTTGTTAATCGCTTAAACTATATTATAATACTAATGTTACCAATAAGAAAGTGAGGAAAAATGTCAAAATGCGCAGTTTGCGAATGTTCAGTCGTCAGTGATGAATTGCCAATCTTCAGTGAATTCAAAGGCCGCCAGTACAGCTTTTGCTCAACTGGCTGCAAAGAAGAATTTGAGTATGATCAAGAAAAATATCTCAAAAACACCGATGTTGAGGAAATCAGCACTGTAGTTGCAGACGATTCTCTAGAAGGATAATAAAATTTGATGAAAAAGCATAAACATAATTTTTTCTATATTGGCGCAATTTTAGTTATGTTGGCTTTGGTTGGGGTTTTTAGCTTTAAAAATGGCAGTAGATTTTATTTTTTTAAAAATAAAGTTAGCGGTGTCACGACTCAAAAATAATTAAATTACTGCTTATGGACAAAAATACTCTTGACAAAATGTAAAGTATCCTTTACATTGTTATTAGCAGTAGGAAAAAATATGACAAATATAGAAATAAAATTAAGAGAACTTCGAAAAGATAGAAATCTAAGCCAGGAAGAATTGGCGAAGAATTTGGGTATATCCAGACAATCAATCATCTCGCTGGAAAGGGGAGAGTATTTACCGTCATTGCCGTTGATTGTCGATCTTCTTAACTTTTTTGAAATTCCTTTTGGTGAAATCATTTTTTGCGAAGGAATTAACTTTGAGAAAGGAGGTGAGGAAGAGATGCCAAGAGAAATTACACCTTGGTCGCCGATTCGTGAAGTCTCAAGCCTTCATGACACCATCGATCGCATGTTTGATGATATGATGACCCCGAAAATGGCTATGGTTCCATCCGTTGCTGTTCCGACCATCAACATGCGTGACACCGAAAAAGAAATTATCATCGAAGCCGAATTGCCTGGTGTCAAAGAGGACGATCTAGATATTGAAATATCCGAAGAAGCTCTGACCATCAAAGGTGAGAAAAAAAGCGAAGCAGAGATTAATCAAAAAGATTATTATCGCCGCGAATTCAGCTATGGGTCATTTTCACGCACCATCGCTTTGCCGGTTCCTGTATCAGAAGATAAAATCGAAGCCGAATTCAAAGATGGCGTGCTGAAAATCGTCTTACCAAAAAAAGAAGAAGTCAAACCAAAAGTAAAGAAAATCCAGATTAAAAAATAGATAAAAAAATTACAAAAAATCCCCTTTTCAGAGGATTTTTTGTAATCGTGGGTGGTACAGGACTCGGACCTGTGGCCTTTTCCACGTCAAGGAAACGCTCTAGCCAACTGAGCTAACCACCCCATTGGTCAGCATTAAAATAATATCATATTATAGCTTTTAAATCAAGACTATACAAATAATGCCAGTGTTTACTGGCATTATTTAAGAGGTTATTTTTTTAACAAAGTGTCAAATTTATTTCTATAAAATGCCAGATCCTGGACGCCTTCTGATTTCTCGCCGTTAATAAAAACGGTAGGTGTTGCTTGTAGCTGATCTTTTGTGCCTGCAGCAATATCTTTTTTAACAAATTCAACCACTTCTTTTGAATTGCGGCAAGTGTTAAATGTAGCTGTATCCAAATTGACTTGTTTTGCGTAATCTTCAAAAAGATTTGTATCTTTGGTCCATTTTTCATAATCTTTGACGAGAATATCATTATATTCCAGAAATTTACCCTGCTCATTTGCACAGACTGCTGCATAAGCCGCTGGTTTTGCTTTCTCGTGCTGAGAAAGTGGAAATTGTCGAAAAACAAATTTTACTTTATCTTTATATTCTTTGATCAAAGTTGGCATAATTTCTTTGTCGAGATATTGACAGGCTGGACATTCATAATCATAATATTCGATAAACGTCACCGTCGAATCAGCCTTTCCAACCGTGATACTATCGGTCGATTTTAATTTGTAGCTGGTTGTTGTTTTTTTTGTGTCATCGGTTTTTTTACCTTTTTGACTGGTATAAATTCCAAGACCTATTAGAAGAACGATAAAAACGACTGCGCTGATAATTGACAAAGATTGTGGTTGATTTTTATTGCTCATTTATACTCCATATTTTTAACTAGTAATTGGATAATATCCTAGAATCCACAAAAGGTCAAATTTTGGAAATTAAATACTTGATTTGTGACCATATATAAGGTAGGATAATATCAATGGAGACAGTATGGAAAATATTTATTTATCTGTTTTGATTCCTTTCTATAATGAAGAAGGATCATTGGAAAAACTATGGCAGGAGCTACAACCAGTTTTAAAATCGCTCAATAAAAAGTGCGAAGTTATTTTAGTCAATGATGGTAGTACCGATAATTCATACAACGTTGCAAAAGAACTGGAAAGAAAAAATCCTGAGATTAAACTCATTCATCGTAGTCAAAATCAAGGCAAGGCCGCTGTCTTACAAGCCGGTTTCGATGAAGTAAAGGGTGAATTTGTCGTGACCATGGATGCTGATTTACAAGATGATCCAAAAGAAATCCCACGACTTATTAAAGCACTCAATGAAAAAAAATGCGATCTAATTTCCGGCTGGAAAAAAGATCGTCACGATCCATGGCATAAAACCATTCCATCTTTCTTTTTCAACGGCATGATTCGAAAATTATCTGGTGTCAACCTGCACGATATCAATTGCGGTTTGAAAATTTATCGCCTGGAAGTTGTGAAAAGTCTGTCGATTTATGGCGAGCTTTATCGTTTTATTCCAGTCTTGGCCAAGCACAAAGGCTATAAAATAGATGAAATCATCGTTCACCATCGCAAGCGTCAATTTGGCAAATCCAAATATGGTATTTCCAGATTTATTCGTGGCTTTCTTGATCTGTTGACCGTAGTTTTTATCACCAAATTCTTAAAACGACCATTACATCTATTCGGTCCGATCGGGCTGACATTGCTTTTTGTAGGTTTGATAATATTAATATATTTGAGTATTCTCCACTATGGCTATGCTCAGAGCATCGGACGTCGTCCTTTGCTAATATTTGGAATTATGTTTGTCATCGCCGGTTTACAAATATTTTTTACCGGTTTGATCGCGGAACTCATCACATATTATTCACAGGTAAATCTCAGCAAAAAAAAGAGACACTAATTTAGAATGATTCATGGAAAATATAGATCAATGGCAATAATTAAATTAAAAAAAATCATCAAGCCGGTTTTGGAAATTTTAGTATTAGGCTTGTCGATTTTTTTTATTGGTAAATTTCTCTGGGGTAGTTGGCCAGATCTGGCAAGCCGTATTGAATATGCAAAAATTGGTTATCTTTGGCTGGCGCTACCATTTTTTCTTAGTTACTTTTTTCTACGATCTCTAGGTTGGTGGTATATACTAAAAAAATTAGGTGGCAAATTAAACTTTTCAAAATCAGGCTATATCTGGTTTATTTCTGAATTTAGTCGTTATATTCCAGGCAATGTATGGTCGTTCGTTGGTCGTGTTTACCTTTGTGACAAAGAAAAAATTGCCAAAAGGATAGCTAGCTTGAGCCTTCTTCTTGAAATATTTTATTTGATAGGCACTAGTCTAGGTTTGGGAATTATTGTCTTTATGGCCGGAGGCCATGGGTTAAAAATGCCGCTTTGGTCATTAATATTTATTTTCCCGATTGTCATTACTATTATAAATCCAAAAATACTCGGCAAGATTATCAATTTTGCATTTTACAAATGGAAAAAAGAAAAAATTGATTTCAATCTTGGTTATGCCGACTCGATAGTCATTTTATTAGTATATACTTCTGCATGGCTAGCTTATGGATTTGGCTCATATTTGACTGCCGCCGCTTTTGTCAACTTATCCGGCATATCAATTTTTTGGCTTTCCTGTTCGTTTGTCCTTGCTTGGGCAATTGGATATTTGAGTTTTGTAACGCCGATGGGGTTGGGCGTCAGAGAAGCCGCCATCGTTACGATCTTAAAAAGTGTGATTTCTTCATCCCTTGCCAGCTTGGTTGCCATCTCGACTCGTTTAATGATGATGTTAAGTGAATTTTTAGCTTTATTATTTATACTTTCTGCCAAGAAAATTTCCAAATTTTCTCTAGTTGGTAAAGCAAATGAATATATCAAAAAAAATCCTCATTCTTTTTATCTGGCGCTGATGATCAGTATCTATATCGCATATTTTTTGACTTTGACATTTATGCGTCACAGCAATTATCTCACTTCTCGTTATGATCTTGGCAATATGGATCAAACTGTCTGGAATACCGCCTATGGCAATTTTTTCCAGCTCACCAATCCTGAAATTGGTTCTCAAGTTTCCAGATTTTCCATCCATGGCGATATTTTCCTCGTCTTATTAGCTCCGTTTTATTGGCTGGCTTCATCCCCATATACATTGCTTTTCATTCAGACGATTGTCGTTGCCCTCGGAGCACTACCAATATTTTGGTTAGCAAAAGACGTCTTAAAAAATAATAAACTAGCTCTGACGATGGCATTTGCCTATCTCATGTATCCAGGTACTCAATGGGCCAATATCTTCGATTTTCACTCCATCACTCTTGCCACGTCATTTCTATCATTTGCATTTTATTATGTATACAAAAAAAATTATGTTCCATTTATAATATTTTGTCTATTGGCCCTGGCAACTAAAGAAACAATCGCTTTTATTATAATATTGTTTTCTTTATATATCATTATTCGTCAAAAAAATTGGAAAGTAGGCATAGCAATCGGCTCAATTGCTATGCTTTGGTTTGCTTTATTGTTAGGTAAAATAATGCCTGAAGCAAGAATTGATGCTACCTCTCATTTTGGGTTAGTCTATTACAAAAATTTTGGCAATACTCCATTAGAAATTATCAAACACCTCGTGCTTCAGCCTATGGGTGCAATCCGCTATATCGGTGCAAACAACCGATGGTTTTATCTAATCCTTGTTACAATTCCAACCGGATTTTTATCTCTATTTTCTCCTTATATAATATTAGCTATACCACCGATTGCTCTAAATATATTGAGCGATCAGACTCAAATGCGCATGATAAATTATCAATATACCAGTGACATTGCTCCATTTATAATTATTTCTTCCATCTTTGGTTTGCGTTTTTTGATAAAAACTCTTCATAATCGGATCAAAATTGGCGGCAAGCAAATCTCGATAATCAATATTGAGAAAATCGCTTTAGTATATACTATTATAGGTGTAATTTATTCAAGTGTTATCTATTCTCCAATGCCGTACTCTCAAGCTCGCGACTTAAAACCTTTTACATATCGAAATACATCAAAAAAATATCTTGATGAACTCAGAAGAACTATTCCAAAAACGGCCATTGTATCAGCCACAAATCGTATATCGCCTCATTTTACCAATCGAAAAATCAGCTATCTTTTTCCAAATGGTATCGGTCAAGCAGACTATATTATTGTCGAGGACGGATATGAATTTGAGCTAATTTCAACTCAAAACGTATCTGATAATTTGACCATATTGAGAAATGACAAACGATATACCAGGATATATAATAATGATAATGTCGAAGTTTTTCGTAAAGATGCAAAATAATAATTGACGCCAAGCCAAAAAATTAGTATAATAACAAGTCATAGGAGTAAAATGTTATTACTTGAAGGTAAACCAATCAAAGAAAAAATTGAAAATGAAACTCTCAATATCGTGCATGAGCTTCGAAAGAAAAATATCATTCCGCATTTAGCTGTGATTTTAGTTGGCAATCGTGAAGATAGTGAGATATATGTTTCGATCAAGCAAAAACGTGCCCATGAATTGGGAATGGATTTTTCACTCTATCGCTTTGATGAAGAAGAAAAAGAAGACTCAGTCATCGAAACTATTAAATATTTAAATAATGATAAAGACGTCCACGGTATTATTGTTCAATTGCCTTTGCCTGAAAATTTTGACACAAATAATGTTCTATCGGCTATTGAGGATAAAAAAGACGTTGATGATCTAAAAGAAACCGGTCATTTTGCCGCTCCATCCCCAAGTGCTATAGTTGAAATTATCGATGAATACAAAATTGATACCCATGGCAAAAAGATTGTGATTTTGGGTCGCGGCCGTCTGATCGGCAAGCCGCTGGAAAAAATTTTAAAAGCTAGAAAATATGACGTTGAAGCCATTGATACTGAAACAAAAGATCTATTAAAAAAAGTCAAAGACGCCGATATCCTAATCGCCGCCACTGGAACCCCTGGCGTCGTTACAGAAGAGTTGATCAAAAAAGATTCTGTAGTTATCAGTGTTGGAGATGAAGTAAATTTTGAACGTGTAAAAGATCATGTCGAAGCACTTACTCCGACCAAAGGGGGCGTCGGTCCGATCACAGTCTCATTGCTTTTAAAAAATGTCGCAATAGCTGCAAATAGCTAAACTAAAAAACCGCCTTCCGGCGGTTTTTTAGTTTAATCTTTTATTTTTTCAAGTAATTCCGTGATACTCATTTGTCCCATATCACCATCTTTTCTTGAGCGCACAGAAACCGGCAGCTCTTCCTTTGTCGCAAGATCGGCTTCTTTTTGCCCAACAATCAGTATGTACGGAATTTTTTGCATTTCAGCTGTGCGAATTTTTTTGCCCAAAGTTTCATCCGACATATCGACTTCGACTCGAACCCCAGTTTCTTGGAGTTTAGTATATACTTTACAGGCATAATCAAACACTTTCTCAGACACAGGCACGACCTTGATTTGCACTGGAGCCAACCAAAATGGAAAAGCGCCAGCATAATGTTCGATCAAAACTCCCATAAATCGCTCTGGCGAGCCAACAATCGCGCTATGGATCATAACTGGCGTATAGCGGCCGCCATCCTGACCGATGTATTCGAGATCGAAACGCTTCGGCATGTTGAAATCCAGCTGGACTGTCGATAATTGCCATTCTCGGCCAATAGCGTCTGTTGCCATCAAATCCATTTTTGGACCGTAAAAGGCGGCTTCGCCTTCAGCTCTTTCATAATCAATTTTCTTATGAATTAAGAGTTTCTCCAAAATTTCTTGAGATTTTTTCCAGGTCTCGTCATCGCCTAAATATTTTTGAGTATTATTTTCATCGCGAAGAGAAAGTCTGATATGATATTCCATCCCATATCTTTTCATTGCTATATTGATGGCGTCGAGTAGTTTAGAAAATTCATCTTCAATTTGATCCTCGCGGCAAAAACAGTGACCATCGTCTTGAGAAAAACCTTTGAGGCGGGAAAGCCCATTCAATTCGCCTGGCTTTTCATCGCGATAAAGGTTGGCAAAATCGGCAATGCGAATCGGTAGGTCTTTGTAGCTGTGTGATTCGGCAGCAAATATCTGGGTATGCTGTGGACAATTCATCGGCTTTAAAAAATACTCTTCCTTTGAATAATTTGATACAACTTTCAGCATGTCATTTTTATATTTGTCATAATGACCGGAAACTTTAAAAAGTTCGGCTTTATTTATCTGTTGTGTATGAACTTCCTGATAGCCCATATTTTGGCGTAATTCGTTTGAATATCCCTGAATTAGTCGGCGCACAAGTGCGCCTTTTGGAGTGTAAAGTGGCAATCCGGGGCCTACTAGCTCAGAAAAAACAAACAATCCCAATTCTTTGCCCAGCTTTCGATGGTCTCGTCTGGCTGCTTCCTCTAAATTTTTCAAATGGTTTTCAAGATCTTCTTTTGAGCTAAAAGCCGTGCCATAAATACGAGTCAGCATCTCATTTTTCTCATCCCCGCGCCAATAAGCTCCGGCTAATGAAAGAAGTTTGAAAGCTTTGATTTCGCCCGTTTTTTCGGCATGTGGCCCGGCACAAAGATCGGCAAAATCGCCGATAGTGTAAATACCGACTTTTTCATCGGCAATTCCTTTGATCAATTCAAGTTTAAAAGGCTGATCTTTGAAAAATTCTCTGGCCTCATCTTTAGTCATTTCCGATTTTTCAACCGGTAAATTAGCATTAATAATTTTGTACATTTCTTTGGTGATTTTTGCTAAATCATCATTTGAAATTGGCGCTGCAAGCTCAAAATCATAATAAAAACCATTATCAATTGTCGGCCCGATGCCAAATTTGGTATCTGGAAAAAGTTTTTTGACAGCTAGCGCCAAAACATGAGATGCAGTATGCCTCATCGAATCAAGAGAGTTAATCTTTTCCATAATGACTCCTTTATATAAATACAGCTCAATAATAACAGATTGAACATCGCTTGTAAATTGGAGAATTGATGCTATTGACATTTTCAAGAAACAAGCGTATAGTATATCAACCTAGCACATGAACAATCAAATAGGAGGGAAGCGGATTAAAGATGCGAAGCTACGAAATTTTTTAGTCAAAGTCTCTTCAAGTATCATGTTAACAGAGGACGATTTGGATATCGTTGTAAGTATTCTGAGCACGCTGAGCAAGCAGGAGAAAAAAGACATTCTCAATCAGATGCTCAATTGCGCTAAAGATCGCGTTTCTAAAGATCGAATTTCCAATCGGATTGCTCTGATTGAATTGGACGGACGAACATCTTGGCCGATTGCTCTTTGTGAAGAATGTGCCAAAATCGGGGTCAGTAGGCTGGCGGAAGTCAGGCAAACTCATTTGAATAGGCATGTCGTAAATGCTTGCCAGCAGCATCGTTTGAGCGACTTGATTCTCAGAAATTATGCAGATAACGATGTGCCGATAAGTATCTATATATATCCTACGGGATGTTAGGCAAAATCACCTTAGTTCCTCAGGCCTCGCTATGCGGGGCTATTTTTTCGATTATTACAATCCGAGCTGGTCTTCAAGTATCGCGCGATTCACATCGCCCTGACTGATGATGCCGATCAGATTTTTCCCATCCCAGACTGGGAGTCGACGAATTTTATATACGAGCATCATGGTGGCGGCTTCGTATATTGATAAATCTTGATCGACAAATACTAGTTCGTTGCCAATTAAATCACTGACTTTTAATTCTTTGATCGGTTCTGGATTTTTCTCGATTTCTTTTAAATCCAATTTATAGAGGTGGTCTTTCTCCGTATGCAATAGTTTTTTATAGATTGGAAAAAGCGCATCCACCAAATCCTTTTCGGAAATAATCCCGAGGCATTGTCCATTTTCATCGATTACTGGCAAGCCGCTGACTTTTTTTGAGACGATCAGGCTCGCCGCCATTAAAAATGATGTATCCGGTGTGACGCTGATGATTTCAGACGACATAATATCTTTGACTTTCATATTTATCCTTTGTATTTAATGCCCGGAACTGGAAATTGGCTGGCAAATATTCTTATTTCTTGCTTGATCTTCAAAAGTTCCGCGTTCGTGCGAATCTTGTCTTTCGCATCTGCAATATATTGTTTGCGTAATTCTTTATTTTCCGGAAGTTTAAAATCTTTAATTTCCCCGATTGCCCGCGCGATCCAATCGCCCACTTTTTCCATATCATTTTCGGTCAATCCGCGAGTTGTTAGTGCCGGTGTGCCCATGCGAATTCCACTTGGATAAAATGGCGAGCCTGGTTCACCTGGGATAGTATTTTTATTGGCTGTCATGCCGGCAGTTTCCAGCGCATCTTGTGCAAAAACCCCGCCGCCAGCTCCTAAGATCGGTACTAAATTGAGCAGTAATAAATGATTTTCAGACCCATTTCCAACTAAAGTGATCTTATTTTTCAATAAACTAGCCGCCAGTGCTTTTGAATTTTTCACGACCTGCTGGGCATATTTCTCAAATTCCGGCGTGTTTGCTTCTTTCAGCGCAATCGCGATTGCCGCCGTTTGATGATCATGCGGGCCGCCTTGCAGTCCTGGAAAAACGGCTTTATCAACCTTGTCAG
>VFKW01000146.1 GCA_009885355.1 Candidatus Berkelbacteria bacterium | reverse complement strand
TCAGCAACAGCTTCTTCAGCAGCCTTAGCTTCAGCGGCGGCAACCTTAGCAGCGGCTTTAGCGGCGGCGGCTTCGGCCTTGGCAGCCTCAGCAGCAGCTTCAGCGGCAGCAGCGGCTTCAACTTCCTTAGCTGCAGCCTTAGCAACCTTAGCCTCAGCGCTCTTGGAAGTAATCCCGCCCAGGAATCCATGAATCTTCAACAAACCTCTGGTGGTATCCGATGGCTGTGCGCCATTACCAAGCCAGTATTCGATTCTGTCATCCTTAAGCGTCAATGCAGGCGGATCCTGATTAGTATCATAAGTGCCAACAACCTCTATAAAACGACCATCACGGGCAGTTCTGCTGTCCGCAACGACGATTCTATAAAATGGTCTCTTCTTGGCTCCCATCCGTCTGAGTCTAATTTTTACCACGTGTTACTCCTCCGATTTGTGCGCCTTGGATCTTGCAAGCGCATCCGTTCTTTCTTATTTCAAAAAAGGAAAGTTTGGCATACGCTTATGCCGCTTCCCTGATTCCTCCGCACCCGATAAGGTGCGAAACATCTTTTTCATCTCGTTAAACTTGTTTACGAGCTGGTTGACCTCCTGCACGGTGGTTGCGCTGCCCCTGGCTATTCGCTTGCGGCGGCTTCCGTTCAGTATGGTCGGGTCATTGCGCTCCTGGATCGTCATAGAACAGAGAATAGCCTCAACCCTATCGAACTCGTTCTCATCAATCTTAGCGCCTTTTAGATTCCCCATTCCAGGAATCATACCCAAAAGCTGATCCAGCGGCCCCATTTTACGCATTTGCCTGAGTTGATTAAGATAGTCATTCAGGGTGAACCGGTTCTCCCTGAACTTCTTCTCCATCGCAACGGCCTCGTCTTCGTCAAAAGCCAGTTGGGCCTTTTCAACAAGCGAAAGCACATCACCCATCCCCAGAATTCGCGATGCCATCCGGTCCGGGTGAAATGGCTCAATGCCATCCATTTTCTCGCTGGTACCAATAAACTTGATCGGCTTGCCGGTAACGGCCTTAATGGAGAGAGCAGCGCCGCCGCGCGCATCACCGTCCATTTTGGTCATAATGACCCCGTCTATCTCAAGCGCTTCATTGAACTGCTGCGCGAGATTGACCGCGTCCTGCCCCGTCATAGCGTCAACAACAAGCAAAACTTCAGTCACATCGATGGCTTTTCTGAGCCTCTTAAGCTCATCCATCATCTCTTCATCAATGTGCAATCGGCCAGCAACGTCTATGAGCACATGATCATTGCCGTTCGATTTAGCATAATGCAACGCAGCGCTCGCAACAGCAACCGCGTCCTGCTTGTCACCTATATCAAAAACTTCCACGCCGATCTGCTCGCCGAGAGTCTTCAGCTGCAGAATAGCCGCAGGCCGGTAAACATCGCCCGCAACCAAAATCGGCTTCTTGCCCTGCTTTTTTAGCATCAAAGCAAGTTTGGCCACATTAGTGGTCTTGCCCGCTCCATGCAATCCAGCCACCATTATAACAGTCGGCGGCCTATCGGAAATCTTGAGCTTGACGGCTTCTCCGCCCAATAGCTCAATCAATTCATCGCTAACAATCTTTATAACCTGCTGCGCAGGATTCAGTCCCCTAAGAATGTCTTCGCCAACGGCCCTTACCTTGACTTTAGCCACAAAGTCCTTAACAACCCGGAAGTTGACGTCAGCTTCCAGCAGCACAAGCCTGATCTCACGCAGAGCTTCATTAACTTCCTGCTCAGTGAGACCACCCCTGCTCCGCATTTTCTGGAACACATTCTGAAGTTTCTCAGAAAGGCTTTCGAACAAGCTTATATTCTCCAAATGACAGGCGACAAGTAACTAAGAAAAGAGATCAAAGCGCTTTCTTTTCTCAGTTCCTCAGCTTATCCAGTCACATCAAACTAGTATAGTGATTTTTAGCACGTTTGTCAAATTATGAAATTTGTCCGGGTGCGTCCCAAATTGAAGGTAAATCTACGCTGCTCTTGCAAATCGCGAAATATCTGCCGAACGGTTACTCAGAAGGAACGAGCGTAGATGCACCATAGTTTCCGCTCCCGACTCCGACCATCTCATTCCCGACTGCTTGAGACGTTGAGTGACTATGCTTTTGCAAGCACTTTCTACTAACCCGCTTCCGATATGGTAGTCATTCTCCTTGAGCGTTGCGTATAGCATCCGATTCTTGTTTTTCTTAAAGTATCCCATTTCCACCCGACGGATTTGTTTTGCGTTACCATCAGTCGGCTTCCAAGAGCGAATAGACCGAATAACTGTGTCCACGCCGTCAGAAAGCAGGTCCAGTTTGCGAGCTTCCAACCAGTTTCGCGCTTTGTCTGAATCCTCACCATACCAGGCTTTTGCCACTTCGTCGAGATGCTCACAAGCGTGATAGTAGTCCAGAATCTGGACAGCGTCAGGATAATGATGCGAGAAGCTATTCCATATCCAAACTGCCCCGTCTCCGAGGCAGGCAACATCAACTGCTTTCTGCACTCCGTGGTCAAAAGCAAGCGCATAAACACGCTCTCCAAAAGCCTCGGTTCGCTCAAGGGTTGCCATATACGCAGCATTGCTGATTCTTATTTTGCCGTCCTGGTGGCGTGTCTCATATACAATTCCGGCCTTGGCCTCGTGATAGCTGCCATCACACATCGGCACATGCACACCGTCAATACCTATATACAACCGTCCAGGCGCCGTTTGTGGCGCCGCCACAGACCCCGACATAACTAACAACTCTCGCTGCGACCGTTCGTCCTTTATTCGCTCGCCTACCGATTCAGCAATTCGCCATGCGGTATTGCTCGAAAGGTGAATCCCGCAGAGTTCACCTAATTCTAAAGATACATCTCCAAAAGGAAGCCATGCCGCAAGTCGAGCCACTTTAGTGCGCACACCCACACTTGCGCATCCACCATCCAAACCAAGTTTCACATCCAGAGGAACGTAGCCATTGCCACAATTACCACAGTGATAGTAAGCACGAGTAATCGTCACTTCTCCGCATTGGCTTACAATCCGCTTAGGATTATATTTCTTAAACTTGCCCACACTGCCGCAATTGCACACAATAAACGGACCGCAATATCCACTGCCATGCCAACTCAGGCAGTCATTCTCGATATCGCGCTTAATCTCAGCGCCTATTTCCTCGGTTACACGCTCTATCTCTTCCAGAGTTCCAGGCTCATCAGGCAGCTTCCTTTCAAGCAATTCCCGAAACTGCCGAGTAAGACGCTCCACCATCTCTTCCTTGCTTTCGCCGTTTTTGCGCATCCGTAAGTCCCCTTCCATATATTCAACTAATATGGAATTCGACAATGAATGCGGAAATCCCCCCCCGAAATGCAAAAAAACTTCAGTGGTCACAAATTTGGGACGCACCCAGGGGTGCACCGCAAATTTGAGGGTGTTTCTTTTATCACGAAAACACGAAAGAGAGAAAGCGCGAAAAGGGATGGGATGATGGT
>VFKW01000068.1 GCA_009885355.1 Candidatus Berkelbacteria bacterium | reverse complement strand
TTTGCCCTAAAAACAAAGCTCTATATTAAGGCCTTAAAAGTTAGTTTCGATGAGCTACAATTATTAAAAAATCCGGCGGTTTTGGAAGCTGGTGCGTAAGGTGAGTTATATAAGATACTTTCCAACTTCGCTATTTTCAATAGCTACGCTGGACAAACTTCTCTGTTTATAGTCAGGTTAGTTTGTTTGGTTTTATTCGATTATAGTTTTGCCTGCCAAGCGGAGCCATAATTTATTATGGCGAAGTTTGGTGGCTGCGAGTGGATTCGAACCACTGACCTAAGGCTTATGAGTCCTTCGCTCTAACCGACTGAGCTACGCAGCCATTTTAGTAGTTAGGGGTTAGTAGTTGGGAGTTAGGAGATCGATTCAGTTATATGATGTAATCATGCTAACTACTAGCTACCAGCTACTGACTACTAATTTGTTGCGGAGACCGGAATCGAACCGATTTCTCATGGTTATGAGCCATGTGGGGTACCATTCCCCTACTCCGCATACAGATTATAACAAAAATTTAGGTTTGAGTCAACTTATGATAGCTGGCAAATTGTATTATAGTATACATTGTTTTATCAATCTTTTTATGGTATAGTTTCAACTGGAGGCAATATGAAAAATATTCCATATATTATTATAGTTCTAATAATTGCATCAGCAATCTGGGGATTATCCGGCTACCAAAAAGCACAAGTAATAAAAGACGTGCCAATTTCCCAAATCGCAAATGATGTAAAGGACAAAAAAGTCAAAGAAATTAATGTCGAAGGCAATAAAGTAATCGCGACATTAAAAGACAATAAAAAAGAATCGGCCTACAAAGAAGAAGGCACGGAAATCCAAAAATACGGCATCACACAAAAAGATGTCACTATTAATGTTAAAAATCCAAACAGCGGCACAGCCCTGATGAATTTTTTGTATCTTGGGTTGCCAATCATTCTTTTTGTCGCACTTTTCTTTATAATGTTCAGGCAAGCAAAATCCGGCAATATGCAGGCAATGTCATTTGGAAAAACAACCGCTAAATTATTCAGCGGCGGGAAAAAAACGACTTTTGATGATGTGGCAGGGCTAGTGGAGCCAAAACAAGAATTATCAGAAATCGTGGAATTTTTGAAACAACCAGAAAAGTTTCAAAAATTGGGCGCAGAAATTCCAAAAGGCGTTTTGTTGTTCGGACCAGCCGGGGTGGGTAAAACTATGTTGGCAAAAGCAGTCGCAGGCGAAGCAGGCGTTCCATTTTTCAGTTTATCCGCATCTGAATTTGTGGAAATGTTTGTCGGAGTCGGGGCGTCCAGAGTCAGAGATCTTTTCCAAAAAGCAAAACGAAATGCACCTTGCGTGGTCTTTATCGATGAGCTTGACGCAATCGGGCGACAAAGAGGCACTGGGGTTGGCGGTAGCCATGACGAGCGAGAACAAACCTTAAATCAGATTTTGGTGGAAATGGATGGATTTGAAACAGACACGAGAGTAATTATCTTGGCGGCGACCAACAGACCAGATGTGCTCGATCCAGCGCTACTTCGCCCGGGACGTTTTGATCGAAAAGTGGTGCTTGATCTGCCGGATGTAAAAGAACGAGAAGCAATTTTGGCAATTCATGGAAAAAACAAACCACTTGACGAGAAAGTTGATTTGAAAAAAATTGCTCAGGCAACGCCAGGATTATCCGGAGCGGATTTGAAAAATATTACCAATGAAGCGGCAATTTTAGCAGCCAGAGCTGACGAAACTGAAATCAGCCAGAAATATTTGGATGAAGCAATTGAAAAGGTGATGCTAGGACCGGAACGCAAATCGCATGTAATGAATGTTGAGGAGAAAAAAATTGCTGCCTATCACGAAGCGGGGCATGCGGTAGTTGGACATGTATTGAAACACACAGATCCAATACACAAGGTCTCAGTGGTATCGCGCGGCATGGCATTGGGCTACACTTGGAGCTTGCCACTGGAAGATAAACATATGTATTCAAAGAGTAAATTTCAAGATGAGATCGCTCAATTGTTGGGCGGACGCGTGAGTGAAATGGTTTTCTTTAATGAGCCGACAACCGGAGCGCAAAATGACGTAAAACGAGCGACGAAAATCGCAAGAGAGATGGTAACTATTTACGGAATGAGTGATTTGGGGTTGATCTCACTTGGAGATCGAGATGAACTGGTTTTCTTGGGACGAGATCTAGGGGAACATAAAAATTATTCCGAGCAACTTTCCTCATCAGTTGATAAAGAAATCATGAAATTTATCGATGAAGGCCAGAAAAAAGCCAAAGAAGTAATTGAAAAAAATAAGAATACCTTAGAAACTTTGGCAAAAAAATTGATAGAAATAGAAACAATTGAGGGAAAAGAACTGGATGACATCTTGACTGGAAAAACGAAATAGTAGTTAGTAGTTGGTAGTTAGGGATTAGGGGGAATGACAATAAAAAATGGGCCGTGAGGTCCATTTTTTATATTGTGTAAATTAGTGGTAAAATAGATATATGGATGAAAAAAAGAAAGAAATAACTGAAGTCAAAGTAGAAACTTACCCAAATAGTAAACTTTATTGGTTTGGCGGATGGGTTTATGATTTTACCAAAATCGCAACTTTTTTTGTGTTCTTTGCCTTAATCTGTCATTATTTTTTCTTTACGATCTTTTTTGTAAGCGGCATTAGTATGGATAAAACCATGAAAAGCGGCGACATGATGATTATTAATCGAATCCACTACCGACAAAGCTCAGTATTAAGGGGCGATATTATTGCCTTGTATTTTCCGGGCGAGGAAGAGAAAAAATTTGTCAAAAGAATAATCGGCTTGCCAGGGGAGAAAATAAAAATCATCAACGATAAGGTTTATATCAATGACCGAGTTTTTAGTGAACCTTATCTGAAAGGCGTGCCGACAAAACCAAGCCAAGAAGTTAAATTGGAGGACAATGAGTATTTTGTGATGGGAGATAATCGCGAGGCAAGCTCGGATTCTCGAGTTTGGGGGCCATTGCCAAGAAATTATATCATTGGAAAAACTACATATAAAATATTAAATAATGGCGAGGTAGCCAAAGGAATAAAAAATGACCTAAGGTCGATCAAAACGAGCATTGCAAATTTCCAATGGATTTATATGGTAAAACCTAACAAAGCCGAATAACAGGTTTGTCATTCTGAACCAGCAGGTGAAGAATCTAGTGAAACGGGTGCGACTGATGTCTAGATCCCCCAAAGGGGCCCCTTCGGGGCTTCGACTGAGGTCTCAGGATGACAGATTTAGGAGTATTAATTTATTGTAATTATTGATTCACAGTGCTTAAGGTGAGTTACTATAATAAAAATAGACCATATGAGTCCATCGTGTTAAATTTATTTGATGCTAGGTCCTTTTAACTGAGCTATTCGTTCGGTAAGTTCACTTATTACATCTATTAATAAATGTAGATTATCTTCAGCGACTTGATCAGAGATTTCATGTTGAATTAACCAGCCTGGTTGGGTCAGAATAGTTTTTTGAAAACGCCTGGCCCACTGCTTCTCAACTCCCAGAACAATTGCATAGGGTAAATAACGATAAAAGATGCCACTAATTGCCATGACCATCGAGATTGTCTCTTTTTGTTTTAAATAATTTAAAAACTTAATCCATTCTTTGCGAGCAATCAGGCCTTTTTTGCTTTGCATAGGTAAAAGGTGAGCGAACTTGATAACGACCATTGTAGAAAAAAGAACTCCAAGCAGGGGGATAAGCATATATGGCGGCTGAAGGGTGACAGCGACCCAGACTAAGCCGACAATTGAGGTAAGATAGAGAAAAATGGCATAAATTTTATATTTAACTCGGACGAAATGCGGATTTTGATCATAAAATCCCATATCGGTAATACCTAAATAAGCTTCCTCAAAACTAGCTTTTATTTTAGGACTGAAGAGATTTTTATTAATATTTCTTCTTACTTCTATTTCGCGGGAAAATACAGAATCATTTAACGTCAATTCTTCAACAAGAATTTTTTCCCAAGAACGCAAACTGTTATCAGGAAGGCGTCTTTTGGCAAAAACAAACTTACCATCTTTTTGAATAATAATAAGATAGCCTTTTTCACATAGATCTATAATAGTAGCCATTAGAGTTTTGGCATAAATTTTCTTGTGAACCAGTATACCGACTTGGAGAGGAGATAAATCATTTGGAGGATGCTCTATCATCTCTCTGGTAGAGTTCATTAAAGTTTGGGTTTTATGGCGAATACTAAGGATGATCAACAAGATAATGCAAATCAAGGGGAGAATAACACCAAAGATGATCCAATTGACAACGGGCAAATCAGTGATATTGTAAATGATTTTTTTTAGCAAGGGAAATTTAATCGTACCGCGCGGATAACTGGTGAAAATTGAATAACCGGATGCATTGCTTAGCATGTTGCCGGAATATATTATTTTTTTACTATTAATCATCTTAGCATCTGAAAATTCAACGCCATGATAGGCATACAGTCGGTATGATTTACGATCATTGCCTGGAATTGGTAATTCTGATTCAAGAATAATACATAATTGGTTTATATAGGGATGATTGGGAGAAATTGCATACCATTTAAAATTTTCCTTATCTGTTACAAAAAACATATCATCACTTTGGAATCTGATTTCCCAGACAGAGGCAGTATTACGAGGAGAACTTTTTATCTTGTAGAAGTTATTAATTTTAACAAGGCTATAATTTTTTGAAGTTAATAGTTTTCCATCAGCACGAACAGTGATTTTATCAATAGACTTTATGCCCAAATCCCAATCAAGAATGTCTAAATACATTGAGTTTATTTTTATTTTAAAATCAGTTTTGCCATTTTTTTTAATTAAAACATTTGCATCTACTGTAGAAATGGATGCCATTTTACTAACAGCGGAAGTTTTGTCCACAGCAAAAAAAGGCATAACCAAAATAAAGATGAAAAAAATCGAAATGTATGATAGTTTTTTCATAGGCTCTACTATTATTATATACTATCAAATGCGGCTTGTAACTTACCTATTAACAAATCGACCAACTTGTTATACCATAGACATATGATCAAACGGATAAAAAAATTGACGCACGGGGAAAATGGGTTAAAATCGGCATCGATTATTTTAATAATAACTTTATTTATGAGCAATCTGCTCGGTTTTTTAAGAGATCATTATTTAAGTCGTAATTTACCGGTTCAATCGACAGATATTTATTATGCAGCATTTCGATTACCTGATTTAGTATTAAACTTAATGATACTCGGAGCGATCTCGTCAGCCCTAATGCCAGTGTTCAACCGATACTTGCAGAAGGATGATGAAAAGAGGGCTTGGCATGTGGCGAATGCGGTTATTACAATTGCTTTTATTGTTCTAACTAGTGCAATTGTGATTTTATTTTTTCTGATGCCCCTGGTGATACATTTGATTGTGCCAAATTTTTCTACTTTAGACAAAAATCAAACAATAATGGTTTCAAGAATTTTATTACTTTCACCGCTTTTATTTGGTATCTCATATCTATATACCGGGGTTTTGAATTCCTTTAAAAGATTTTTTGCCCCAGCGATTGCACCGCTAATTTATAATGGATCAATTATTTTTGGAACGATCGTTTTAGCGCCAATGTACCCAAGGGGCGATCAAAAACAAATTATTGTTTTAGCCCTATCGGTTGTTTTTGGCGCTTTACTTCATATGCTGATTCAGATTCCATCAATGAAACATGTCGGATTTAAATTTAAATGGACAGCGGATTATAAAGATATAGCCGTCCGACAGATCGGCAAGCTGATGATCCCAAGAACAATTGCGCTGGGGGCAAACCAAATAATGTTTACGGCATTCACCGCTTTTGCTTCTGCCAGCCATGGGACTTTGAGTTACTTTACTTATGCAAACAATATCCAGACAATGCCGTCTGTGGTCTTTGGTCTTTCATTTGCAACAGCAGTTTTTCCATCTTTATCCACAGCGCACAACCAAGATGATGATGTGAAATTTTCTTATTATGCCAGGCGGACGATGCGAATTATCATTGCGGTTTTGATCCCGATCTCGGCTTTGCTTATTTTGCTTCGGGTGGGAATTGAGCATGCAATTTTGGCATTTAGCTTGCATGAAGCAAAAATCACAGCTGATACACTGGCTTTGTTTAGTATTTCTTTGGTATTTTCAGGGTTGGTACCACTATTGGCGAGATGCTTTTTTGCCATGGAAAATACGATTACTCCGACAATAATTAGTCTTGTAGCCAGTGTCAGCTCAATTATTTTTGCTTATTTTTTAAAGGATATGGGTGCGCCAGGATTGGCATTGGCATTTTCTTGCGGGGTAACTTTAAATGCGACATTGCTGTATTTGTGGCTTCGAAGGCGCCATAAAATTATTCCGGAAAAAGAATTATTTATGTTTACTGCTAAAGTTTTGGCAGCGACCTTGATAATGAGTTATTTTGTACAAATTCTCAAAGGTTGGACCGGCGATTGGTTTGATGTTGTAAGTCAAACAGGCGTATTTATGCAAGTAATCGTATGCGGCTTAGCTGGAGTTGGTATATATTTTGGGCTAGCATATTTATTTAAAATTAAAGAGGTGGGGCTGATATGGAAACGGGGCGCCAAAAATTAGAAGACGAAAAGAATTTTTATGACTCTGTCGATCAAAATAAACGCCGATCGTGCAGCTGCCAAAGCGTGGCGATTTTTTTTGTAATTTTGATCATTATTAGCACAACGGCACTTTATTTTGTCTCGGTAAAAATGCGAACGCTAGATATTGGAAATTTTTCATGGTCAAAATTATCATTTTCAAGTATAAAAATGGACACAACAGGGCATTTAACTATTTATCAAACAGATCTGCAATCAAAAGTAAATGGAGTTATGGGAAAAATGATACCTCTTGAAAATAAACGGGTCTTTATAAAACCGGATGGATTGTATTTGGAGGGGAATATCGGGAAAAATAAATTGGAATTTGTTGGAGAGCCAACAATTGTAAATCAGAAAATAGTATTAAAAAATGTACGCCTAAAGAGTCAGACAGATAAAAATAATATCGTACCGGAAGTGATATATACTAGTTTGGGCAAAGTGATGGCCGAGGTCATCAATAAAAACATCTCATATGGGATTTCAGAAATCGAGATGAAAAATGGAGAAATGACTATAGCGGTTTTTTAAAACTTTAAACCGAGAGTTGAAATAAGAAGACTGGCACTCAATAAAAGAACTAGCCCAGTAATAGCGCCAATGATTATTTCTTTGGCGCTAGTTGTTTTTGCCGGCTCGCCGCTACTGGTAATATAGATATAGCCACCCCAAATTATCATCAAAACGGCAGACAGGGAGGCAATGACGATAAGAAAGCTATAGATGTCTTTAAGGTATTCTTTCATACTGCCGACACAATGTTTCATAGCAAAGCCAGCACCGGAGCGGACTGGGATGGGGACGCCAAGTTGAGTTTGGTTGCCCGAACAAGTAGTGGGGCCTACATTTCCAACTGGAGCAAAGCTGACAATCCTCGAGACAGTCGGACCGGTTGGGATTGGGGTGGGGGTGGTGGTGGCAACAGCTAATGCATTTGAGGGGTTAACTAAAAATAAAAAAGCTATAGATGAAAATAAAATAATAAATACCTGAATTGATATTAATATTTTTGTGAAAAAAGAGACTTTATACAAGTTCCCTCCAAAATAGTAGCTAGTCCCAAAGAGGTCCCTTTCCCTATGGGAAGACTTTGTCTTGGGGTAGTTGGTAATTAACAACTGGAAAATGACTAGCACTATATTTATTATATACCGATAAATGCGAAATGAAAACTATGGCGATAGGGTGGATTTATGGGGATATATCTGATAGAATAGGAATATGGAAAATATCCGAAATTTTGTAATTATTGCCCATATCGACCATGGGAAATCAACTTTAGCTGACCGATTGCTCGAAATAACCGGTTCTATTCCTTATGGACAAAATAAAGCACAGGTTTTAGACACGATGGATCTCGAGAGGGAGCGTGGAATTACGATTAAATTAAATCCGGCGCATATGAAATATACTTTAAATAATCAAGAATATGGCCTAAATCTAATTGATACACCCGGGCATGTCGATTTCTCCTATGAAGTCAGCCGGTCATTGGCAGCGGTGGAGGGAGCGTTGCTGGTAGTGGATGCGACTCAAGGGATCCAGGCCCAGACGATTGCCAATTTACATTTAGCCTTGAAGCATAATTTAGAAATTATTCCCGTATTAAATAAAATAGACTTGCCAAATTCAGAACCGGAAAGAGTAGAAAAAGAGATTTGTGAACTGCTTGGGATCGAGGCGGATAGTATTATTCGAGCATCGGCCAAAACCGGAGAAGGAGTAGATAAGATTTTAGAGGCGATCGTCAAGAGAATTCCGGCACCAAAGATGGAATTGGAAAAACCTTTTCGAGCTTTGGTTTTTGATTCTTTTTATGATCCATATCGCGGAGTGGTGGCTTATGTTCGAGTATTTGAGGGAAAAGTCGAGAGCCGAGAAAAATTGAAGATGATGATGCTTGGTACAAGTGCGGATTCAGAAGAAGTCGGCGTGGTTTGTTTGGGATATAAAAAAAGAAATATTTTACAATCCGGAGAAATCGGATATATCGTGACTGGGCTTAAAAATGTTAATTTGTGTCGGGTTGGAGATACGCTGACGAAGATTTCAAATTTGGCAGAATCACCTTTGACTGGATA
Source organism: Candidatus Berkelbacteria bacterium (assembly GCA_009885355.1). GTDB lineage: Bacteria > Patescibacteriota > UBA1384 > VFKW01 > VFKW01 > VFKW01. The sequence goes on along the minus strand of VFKW01000068.1, from coordinate 1,410 downwards.
TCTCGAGCCTCAACCAATGGTCTATGCGGCGATTTTTACACAAAGCGGCGAGGCTTCGTTGCTTCGTGAGGCACTTGAAAAATTGAAATTGAATGATGCTTCGTTGGTGTATGAACCGACAAATTCTGATGCTTTCGGGTATGGCTTTCGCGGCGGGTTTTTGGGACTTTTACATTTGGAAATTGTCAAAGAACGGCTGGAAAGAGAATATGATCTTGATTTGATCGTGACGACGCCGGCGGTTGCATATAAAACGAGTAAGATCGGGGCGACCCTGCAATACGAAGAACCATGGGTGGACCTTGAGATTATCACGCCGCAGCAATATGTCGGGGCAGTAATGGAACTAGCGCAAAAACGACGCGGAATTTATAAAACAATGGAATATATCTCTGATAGAGTAATTGTGCGATATGAGTCTCCCCTTTCGAGTTTAATTATTGATTTTTATGATTTATTAAAATCAGCCTCACAAGGCTATGCCTCGCTGGCTTATACTTTGACCGGTTATCGCCCGGGAGATTTGGTCAAATTGGATATTTTGATCGCCAATGATAAAATCGATGTACTTTCTCAAATTGTGCCTCGGGTGGAATTGATGTCACGCGCTTTTGCGCTGACTAAACGATTGAAAGAATTGATCCCAAAACAAATGTTTGAAGTTTCAGTCCAAGCGGCGATAAATGGGAAAATTGTGGCGCGGGAAAATATCCCGGCGATGCGAAAAGATGTGATCTCAAAATTATACGGCGGAGATGTAACTCGGAAAAATAAATTGTTAGACAAGCAAAAAAAAGGCAAGAAAAAAATGAAACAGTTGGGACGAATAGATATTCCTTCAGAGGTGTTTATTAATTTGCTGAAAACTAACGATTAAGTAAAAAGCATAGCTTTTTACGGAATTATGAATAAAGAATTATGAATTATGGCCCTGCCGGGCTGGTTGAAGTAGCGGCTACAGGATAAGCAAGATAAATTTGGTGGTTTAAAAAAACTCGTGTATAATCTTTTTGAAAGGATCATAATGTTTAACCAAAAAGCCTTTAAATATTTTGTAGGAGCCCTCGCCAGTTTAGGTTTTATTGGGAAAGCTTATGCAGTCTGTCCTGTTTGTACTGTTGCAGTTATTGGCGGAGTAGTATTGGCTGAAAAATATGGTATTGATAACACCATTACCGGCGTCTGGGTTGGCGGACTTACCGTGTCACTTATTATGTGGACGATAAATTGGCTAGAGAAGAAAAAATATACTTTTAAGGGTTTTGAAATGGTCACTTCCTTGGCTTGGTTTGCACTTATTCCCGTGCCTTTGTTTTTAAAAGATTTTATCGGCGTGCCGGAGAAAACTTTGTGGGGTATGGATAAAATGATAATCGGCATGATTTTTGGCTCAGTTGGTTTTTATGGAGC
>VFKW01000056.1 GCA_009885355.1 Candidatus Berkelbacteria bacterium | reverse complement strand
CAATATTATATTAAAATGTTAACAATTAAAGATTCCCCAAGACGCAGAGTGTCTGTTTAAAAAAGGGGTACTTGACAGATATCTAAGCGACATATTAATATATGTTGAGGGAACACCTGAAGAACGTCTAAATCAAGTCATGATTAAATATAGAGAATATATTAAAAATTCCAAATAGAAACTCTATTGACTACTTACCTTTTGTACCATTGTAATTATATTATGATATTTTCACCTAAATCGCATCATTTTTATCTACTGGCAATTCCGGACATGTTTAGATAAAAATACCGTGATCAAATACAATTATTAAAACAGTCTTTCAAGATTATTAATAGTTGCTATTGGATAATCAGTTAAGTTAAGCCGGTACTCGCTCCTATTAAGATAAATAAAATCAATATCAGCATTTTTGGCAAAATTTGCATCTTCATTACTATTACCAATATAAACAGTGTCGCTCGCCTTAACATTTAGCTGTCTAAGGACATAATACAAACTCTCTGGACTTGGCTTGTCGTCAAAATCACTCTGATTAATAGAAAAATAGAAATCATGAGGTGCCCCGTTTAATTTTTCAATTTCCATACTCGCTATCCAATGAGGCGCACCGGTTATAATCGATATAATTTTACCCATTTTTCTAAGCCTTTCAAAGCATGATCCGGAATCACTGTAAGCGTAAGTGTGTAATGATCGGTTTTCGGGAGAATCTATTTGTCTGAACAAATCCCAAAACAGCTTCGGATCAATATTAAATTCGTCACGGATAATCTTATTCCTTCCGCTTTCAAACCAAAATCGATCAATTGAATGTTCGTTCAAGATCTTTCCACCTAGCTGATTAACAGCTATTGGTATAATTTTGTGTCTATACTCTGATGTAGTATGCACTAGAGTACCATCAAGATCAAAAGCGATATGTTTATATTTTTTCAGCATTTTATCTTCATATATATAAAATATTAACATAATTTAATATAAAAGGGCACAATATTAAATTATGAGATATTAAATTAATTCTGCTGCCGGGCTAGGATTCGAACCTAGATAAACGGATTCAGAGTCCGTTGTCCTACCATTAGACGACCTGGCAATATATTAAAATTATACCCTGAAAAAGACTTTTTGTAAATCGCTTACAAAATTATTACTAATAGAGATCTCTGAAAAACTTAAATATTCTTCGAGCCACTAAGTGGCCCCTTCGGGGCGAGCGAAGCGAGTCGAGAAGTATAAAGCAAGTAGTTCTCGACAACCTGCCTGACGGTAGGCAGGGCTCGAACAATATTCATAATATTTGGTCAACAAAATTAAAGCATTTCAGAGATCTCTAATACTCAAATATAGCCACCAATCAATCGTATAGACGAAACTCAACTATCCGGTTGATTCATTACCACTCTCCAGCTTCTCTATTGCCGCTGTAATGCGTTTTAACGAGCGCTCTTTCCCCATGGCCTCTATCAACTCAAAAACGTTCGGTGAGAACTTCTCGCCAGTAACAGCCACTCTGAGCGGCCATAATAATTCGCCGTTAGAAATATTCATCTCTCTGATCACTTTCATCAAAGCTATCTCCAACGCTTCTCTAGTAATAACATCCATTCTCTCGATTGCAGATCTAACCATCATTAAATTACGGGCAATATCTTCTTTATTTGATTTTGACGGTATGAGTAAATCAGTACTATAATCCAACATCTCGTCAAAAAAGAAATGAATCAAACTTGCAACTTGATCAAGCCTTCGCATTCTATCCTGAATCATACCAATCGCTTGAAGATAATAATTAGCATTAGCCTTTGCAAGTTTGGCATGTTCCGGATTACTTTTCTCCAGAAATGGCAAACAAAGCTCAGCCAGATCTCCCAAAGACCTTTTTCTGATATAGTGGCCATTCATAAATTCCAATTTCTTAATGTCAAAAATAGCCGGACTTTTACTAACTCGATCTAGTGAAAAATCAGTTTCAAGATCGTCCAAACTAAACAATTCATTATCATCCGTTGGATGCCAACCGAGTAATACCATAAAATTAATCAAAGCTTCTGGTAAATAGCCATTATTTTTATAATCGTCCGTAATTGACACTGGATTATTACGCTTTGACATTTTAGTTTTATCAGTATTTAAAATCGTTGGCAGATGACCATATTCAGGCGGTAAAAGATTCATTGCTTGCATTAATAGAATTTGTTTTGGCGTGTTTGAAAGATGATCATCCCCCCTTAATACATGAGTAATCTTCATAAACGCATCATCGATCGAATTTGTCAGCAAAAACAAAGGATTGTTATCAGATCCGACAATCACAAAATCCCCAAAATTCGACATATCAAATTCAACAACACCTTTGATCAGATCTGTAAATACAACTTTTTCTTCAGGAATTCTGAACCTTATTACATATTTTTTTCCATCAGCAATATTCTTCTGCACCTGTTCTTTGGTCAAATCCCTGCATTTTCCACTATAACGGGGCATCAGCTTTTTCTTCTCCTGTTCCTCTCGCTCTTTGGCCAATTCTTCAGGGCTACAAAAACAATAATATGCAGCGCCGCTTTGAACCAAAGAATCGATATATTCTCGGTATATTTCGCCTCTTTCACTCTGTCGATACGGGCCATAAGGACCATCAACCATCGGACCTTCATCCCAATCCAAACCTAACCATTTCAAACACTCGATAATATCAGTCTCAGATTCAATAGTTGATCGCTCACGATCTGTATCTTCAATTCTCAAAATAAATTTGCCGCCAAATTTTTTGGCAAATAAATAATTAAAAATCGCTACCCGCGCCACCCCAAAATGAAATTTCCCTGTTGGGGATGGAGCTATGCGTACTCGTACTAATTCTTCCATATAAACCTCTTTCTAAATATTTAACAGAGACCGCTGAAAAACCTAATTCAGTTGACCAAACATTATGAATATTGTTCGAGCTTGTCGAGAACTACTTGCTTTATACTTCTCGACTCGCTTCGCTCGCTCGAAGAATAATTAAGTTTTTCAGCGGCCTTTAACATCTATTAATTTACAAGCTTATTAGCTTACTGCTTACCAGCTTACTAGCTTCCCGTAACTGCATTAAAAATATAATTGATTTCCGGCTTTATTGCAAAATTATTGATTGCCACCACGTCTATTCGTAAACACCGATCCGGATATTCAATCGACAATTCTCGTGCCAGCAACTTTAATTTATGTATCTTATGTTTATCGATTTTTTCTTCAGCAGTTCCATAATTATAATCATTCTTTGTTTTAACCTCGACAATTACCAATGTTTCACCATCTTCGGCTAAAATGTCAATTTCCCCTACCCTCAGTCTAACATTAGTTCCGACAATTTTCATCCCTTTTTCCAATAAAAAATGGCAAGCCATCGACTCACCATCTTTTCCTAATTCTTTACTCTTAAACGTCATTTAAACCTTCGTTTATTCCTTATCAATTGATTTCTTTTGATCTTCTTTTACTTCATCGGTTTCAATCACTTCTTCGTCAGTCTTCTCTTCAGCTTCAGATACTTCATTGTCATCTTGTGTTGAAGATTCATCATTAGCAACTTCTGCAACTGTTTCAAAATCATCATCTTTTGGAGCGTCAGCTTCATCATTCTCTATATCATCAGCTTTTTCGTCCTCTGGCTCTTCGAGCATCATGCCTTCTTCCCAAGCTTCTGATTTCAAAGAATTGGCTTTCAATCGAGCTTTTCTACCGGTCAATTCACGGATATAATAAAGCTTTGCCCTGCGTACTCTACTAGATTTTACTCTTTCAATTTTAGCAATTTTTGGTGAATGTAAGGCAAAAATTCTTTCAACACCAACGCCAGAAGCAATTCGGCGAACAGCAAATGAACCGTCCATACCTTTTGATCCGGAAACAGAAATAATCAGACCTTCGAAGACCTGAATACGTTCTTTGCCTGCCTCTACAATTCTTTGATGCACGCGAACAACATCGCCCGGTTTCAAAACTGGCGCATTTTTCTTTAAATGTTTTGATTCAACTAGTGAAATCATTGGATTTTTACTCATAAAAAAAATTCCTTTCTCTCTACGGGTCTGTCGTTAAACACCATTTTGGCTGCAAATTGTCAAAATGGTCTGCAAATTTTCAAACACTCCTCAGCTTAACGTTTCCTTATAAGCAT
>VFKW01000182.1 GCA_009885355.1 Candidatus Berkelbacteria bacterium | reverse complement strand
CTGATATAGTTGGGTATTTATTTGTTGGAATAGAGCTAAGATATTGGCCACCCGTTAATATTTGACCAGTAGAGGAAGAGCCTAAAAGACATTCGATCGTTCCATCTCCATTGCTTAGCGGTTTTAGTTCGCCGTTTTCCATGGCGTAGGATTCTATTGATTGACCTATTCCTCGGACGTCTGATTTCCATTGGACTTTTTTAGCGCTGCCCCTGGCAGACCTTAGACCTACCAAACTTAAGGCTGCTAAAACGCCGATAATACTAATAACTACAAGCAGTTCTATAAGAGTAAAACCAAATTTTTTTGTTTTCATGATAACCCCTCAGTAATATTATTATATAATCATGCATTATGTGCAAGTTTTTACATTTTTACATTGATAAGATTGCCGGATTCGTAGCGTTTTAGGCCTTTGAAAAATACCAAATTAGCGATTATAAATGTGATGATGGCAACTGCGATCATGAGAAATAGATCAAGAAAATTGAAATTTTTGATCAATCTGACGGGCACTAGAGATATATATGCGGCCGGGATGATCGTGTACATGATTATTTGAAGAGCACCTCTATAAACAGTTTGTGGGTAGAGTGTAAAACCGAGAAGGGCGTTTGTAAAATCTTCGGCGACGCTTTCAAAGTTGCCAAACCAAAACGTGAGAGATTGAACGATAACTATTAAATTATAGAAGATGATGGCTGAAATTATGCCGACTAAAAGAAAAATGAATATATTTCCAAGGGTGAAATACCCAGAAACGATAAAGACGATGATGCCGAAGGAAAAATCCCCGACCGCGGAAATGTCTGTGCGGGAGACGGAAATGCTCCAAAGTACATTTTTTGGCTGGAGTAAATAATTGTCGAGCTGACCTTTGACAATGTAGCTGGAAATCCAAAGACTGCCAAATAAGAAAATCCAAACAAGGGCAAAACTCATAGTGCTGACACCATATAAAAGCATAGTTTCATGAAATCCCCAACCATTTATCTCAGGGAATTTTTTGAAAAATATATACCAGACAAACATCAGTCCGGTATTATTTATGATCATGCCGAAGACTTGATATAAAAAGCTTAAGCGGTATTCCATCGCCGACATGATGTTTATTTTTTGGACGAGCCAGGTCAATTTGAGGTATTTAACCGCCATTGATATTGACATTTCTGACTCCTTTTCGATACATAAAAGCGGCTAAGGCATAAAATATAATAATCCAAACAATTTGGGTAAGGAGATATTTAACAAAAAGATTGTAATCAAAACTGACGAATGTGCGCGAGGCGGAATAGAATAATTGACTAAAAGGTAGGAACTCGGCAACTTTTTGGAAACTTTCAGGGAAAAGAGCGATCGGAAAGATCATGCCACCCAAAATAAACACGCCTTTTCCATAAATCCAAATTATTGGCTGAATGTCTTCAATCCAAAATGACAACAAGCCGATTATATATTGAGTCAAAAAATCAAGGAAAATCCCAAAAATTAAAAGTATGAGGCCAAATATAAGACTGGCAATAGTGATTTTGATTGGGCCGACTAAAATGAGAACAGCAATAAAGCCAACTAATAAATTGACGGTGGCGCTTGATATAAATCGGCCGATTAATTCAAAATAATAAAAAAACATAAATGAATACGGTCGACATATTTTGAGGTCGATGGTGCCTTCTTTGATTTCATCTTGGATTTTTCTGGCAATTGACGGCCTGGTTGATGAAGCCATACTCTGAACGATCATTAACGACCAGATTACCATAGGGATCGTAAAACCGGAAACAGTTGTTTTATTTATGGTGGCGTAAGTGATCTGATAAAGCTGAGTGAAAATCCAAATTCGGAAAAAAACCACTAAGCCGCTGGTAAAATTGCTGGATAAATATGTAGTATCGGTCAAAAAACTGATTTTTAAGATCTCAAAATATTTCAAAAATCTGAAATAATATTTAACGAGAAAATTACGCTCATTTATTGCGAGATTATCCATGGCGCGTCTCTTTGTAAATAGCGGTGATGATCTCTTCCATGGACGGGTCGGAAATATTTATGTCTTTTATGTCGTAATTTTTTATGGCGTAGTCGAGTAATTTATCAATTGAGTTGGCGGCTGTGTCGAGCTCAATTTTTAAACTGAATTTTGTTTGGGAGAGAATTTTGCCGCCGTGGAAGTCAAAATTTTTAATTTCATTGCTGGTGAATAATTCAATTGCTTTTGATTTGATATAATTCTTTTTAAATTGATCGGTTGAGTCATCGAAAACTATCTCACCGAAATTGATAACGATAGTGCGATGAGCCAAAGCTTCGATATCGCCGGCATCATGGGAAGTCAAGAAAATAGTGACGTCTTCTTTTTCGTTGAAATATTTGATGACATCGCGGATTTGCTGTTTGGCAATAACGTCGAGCCCGATGGTCGGCTCGTCTAGGAAGATAATTTTTGGCCTGTGGAGTAGGGAGGCGACTATCTCGCAGCGCATGCGCTGACCAAGTGAAAGCTTGCGAACCGGAGTTTTCAGAAGGTCACCAATTTCAAACGAATCTATTAAGAATGAAAGACGCTCTAAATATGCACTTTGATCAAGCTCATAAATACGAGCAAAAAGATTGTATGAATCTTGCGGTGGCAAATGAAACCAAAGTTGGGATTTTTGACCAAAAACCGAGCCTATTTCATAGGCCAAAGACTGCCTATTTTCTGACGGTACTTTGCCTAAAACCTTGATGTGGCCACTGGTTGGAAAAAGAATACCCGTCAACATTTTGATCGTGGTTGACTTCCCTGCTCCGTTTGGTCCGATAAAGCCGATAATTTCGCCTTTTTTGGCTGAAAAAGTGATATTTTTTACAGCGTCGATGATCTTGTATTGCGGCTTTAGGACCGACTGAAAGCCGCCCTTGAAACCGGATTCTTTTTGTTTGGTCTTAAATGTTTTTTGCAAATTTTCAACTTCGATTATATTCATCTTTACCTCTTAGATTAATTATACTTTTTTAACCAAGAAATGTCTAATTATTTTTTTTGTTGTTTTTTATGAGGATATGGTTTAATATAGTAGCTAGTAGATCGTAGTTGGTAGTTAGGGAGTTGGAATATGAAAATTTTAGATTTGGTTTTGGAAAATGTTAATATTGCCGCAAAAGAATTGTTTGGGCTAGAAATTTGCGAGCTTGATTTTCCACCCAAAATTGAACTGGGTGATTTTTGTGCCAGCGCTTTTTCAATTGCCAAAGAAATAAAGAAAAATCCAAACGAGATTGCAAAAGAATTAGCTGAAAAATTGAAATCATGCGATATTTTTGAAAATGTTGAAGTAATGGGCGCTTATATAAATATTAAAGTAAAAAGTAGTATTTTATTTAAAGACTATGTAGATACAAAAGACAATAAAAACAATGATAAAAAAGTGATGGTCGAGTATCTGTCGCCAAATACGAACAAGCCGCTACATTTGGGCCATTTGCGAAATGGCGTAATCGGCATGGCGGTAAGTAATATTTTAGAAAAAAACGGTTTTGGTGTTATTAAAGCAAACCTCATCAATGACCGCGGCGTGCATATCTGCAAATCGATGTTGGCTTGGCAAAAATGGGGTAATGGCGATACGCCAAAATCGACCGGCATGAAGGGCGATCATTTTGTGGGAATGTGGTATGTGAAATTTGCGCTTGAAGTGCAAAATAATCCCGAATTAGAAAATGAAGTTTTGGAAATGCTAAATAAATGGGAAGAGAATGATCCTGAAGTAAGAAAACTTTGGGAAATGATGAACGAATGGGTTTATGAAGGTTTTGAGAAAACTTATGATTCTTATGGATTTGAATTTGATAAAATTTACAAAGAGAGTGAGACTTATAAATTTGGCAAAGAGATCGTCAATGAAGGCTTGAAAAAAGGTATATTTTACACGGAAGAAAATGGCGCGATTGCCTGCGAATTACCGAAATCATTTGGAAAAGATCAGGGTGGAAAATCGAAAAAAGCAACTTTGCAAAGAAGTGATGGAACGAGTCTGTACCTCACGCAAGATTTGGGAACAGCCAAATTGAAATTTGATGAATTTAAACTAAATCAATCAATTTATGTGGTGGGGAGTGAACAAAATCATCATTTTGATGTATTATTTACAATTTTGCAAAAGCTTGGATATGATTGGGGCAAGGATTGCCATCATCTTTCATATGGCATGGTTTATCTGCCGGAAGGCAAAATGAAATCGCGAGAAGGAACCGTGGTGGATGCGGATAACTTGCTTGAAGAAGTTAAAAAATTAGCAAAAGATGAGATCACTTCCAGGGCAGGTGAAAATGTAATTGACAAAAAAGAACTGGAAATGCGAGCACAAAAGATTGCTTTGGCGGCGATCAAATTTTATCTGCTCAAGACTAACCCAAAGAATGATATTTATTTTAGCCCTGAGGAATCAATATCTTTTGATGGATTTACCGGGCCTTATTGTTTATACGCTTATGCTAGGGCGACTAAAATTTTAGTCAAAAGCGGAGGGGCAAAAAAAGTGAATCCTGAAACCGCCGATTTATCGATCCTGGGCAATGATGAAGAAAGATTGATAATGCAAAAAATTATCAATTTCAATCGAGCAATTATATTGGGTGGCGAAATGCTTGATCCATCGATGATCGCAAAATCAATCTATGAATTAGCGGTGGCATTTAACAGTTTTTATCAAAAACACAGTGTAATTAATGCCGAAGGGGATCTTAAAGATGCAAGATTAAAACTTGTAGAAATGTTTCAAGAAGAACTAAAAACAGGACTAGCGATTTTAGGAATTGATGTTTTAGAAGAAATGTAATAATAATATTAATAGGAGGCCAAATGCACCAGCTCAATCTAGATATTAATCCGAGTGATTTCATAGAAAAAGATATTTTGGAGCTGCTTCATCTTGAAAATGCTCCCGAAGATAAAAAAGCTGCAGTTATCAAGGATATGATTGAGACTATACAGAATAGAGTTTTAGCACGATTATTGGATAGCTTAAACGAACCAGAAATTGATACATTAGAAGTAATGATTGATGCTCACCAGGAAGAAAATGTGGAAAAATTTTTAATGCAAAAAGACTTTGATGTCAAAAAAGTTACCGCCGAAGAGTCTATTAATTATAAAGCAGAAATAATTAATCTTGTTAAAGCAAAAAAGGTGGGATGATGACCGAAACCGAAATACAAGAATGCCCTGAAGATAATGATACTGGTAATGAGCTAGTCTGTGAGACATCAGATAATATTGAAAATCAAGAATATAATGAAGACAATTCTTTTGCCGCTGAGATTGTAAAAGAAATGCGTCAAAACGAAGAAGATCGCATGAATGAACGATGGAAGGGCGGACGTGTTGGTAAAATAAATAAATATCTAAATACAACACGACTTGGAAGATGGATAAAAACAACTAGTAAAATAGTTCTTGGAACAGGTATCGCTGCTGGAGCTATTTCTATGGCAGGCCCAGCCGCTCTGATTGGCGCGCCGATTGCTTATGCTTTTGGTAAAAGAACTGTTATCGATGGTGTTATTGAAGGAATCCAAGGCCTAGCTAAAGGTAATCGATTGCGAATCAGCTTGGAAGGAAAGAAGCAAGATCAAATACTAATGGAAGATGGACTACTCGGGCTGGAAGAGCAATTTTTGAATAACGAAATGACTGAAGAAGAATATTGTGACGCGGCGGCAGAATTAGTCCAGGATATACGTAATACTGAATCAGAAGTTATTACAAATGAAAAAAGCAACATCAAATGGGAGAGTGGTCAGAAATTGTTACGCGGCATAGCCAGTAATTTAGGAACATTGGCACTTGGATACCTCCAGGGAGTGCCTCTTGGTACTCAAAATTTTGACGGCAAAGCAGCACATGCAGTAAAAATGACAAGACACGGATTTGACTTTCTGTACAATACCAATGAAGCAATAGCACAAACGACCCATAATGTCTGGGGTCAAGCAGCTCATACGATGGGTCAAGCCATACCTAAAGATGGTATGATTGGATTAGGCACAGCTATGACTGGTCTATTTGTTAAAACAGCTTCTGAATTTTCTAGTTGGTGGAAAAACAGAGACAGGGATAATAGCTCCAATCAAAACTCTTTTTCCGAGGCGTCAGATCAGCAGGGTGAGATATTATTCAATGGCCAATTTCCAGATAACGAGACGATTGATCCAAAGATTCTAGATGAGACAGCATCAGCACAAACTAACGATGTGCCAAGGTTTCAGGATGCAACAGTCGATAAAGACAATACGGACTCTACAAATAATGAACCGGGTAATCCTGAACCAGAAACAAATCAAGATAGTCAAGATGATACCGATCCAGAAAAACAACCTGGAAATAATAATCCTAATGATGAGAATACATCGGGTGATTCGGCAAAAAGTGAACCTGAACAAAAAAAATCAGAGACAAAACAAGAACCAAGTTATAACGGAAAACCTTTTGATTTTGATAGTTTCCATATAGGCCATGGTAAAGATATCGACCAAGAAAATCTCGATAGCTTGATTAATAATATTGAAAGAATTATGTATAACGTATCTATTACAACTGACAAATTAAAATCATACTTTGGAGATATCGAAAATCCTGATCTGGATAAATTAAGAAAAATGCTTGTTCTCCCAAATGTTTTCACACTTAAAATGCTTAATTCATCATCCAGAAAGGCTCGATCTTTATGCCATCCAGATAAATTTAGTGATGACCATAAAAAAAACATTGCCGAACTATTATCAAAAATCATAAATCTCGGCTTTGTTAAACTTCGGGAGACAATAAAATGAGTTTAAAATCTAAAATTCGAAAAATTATTCCAGAACCAGTTATGGGAGTTTATCATTTTGGGTTGGCTTATGCGGCGGCTTTGCGGTATCGTAATCCATCTAAAAAAATGATTGTGATCGGCATTACTGGCACAAAAGGGAAAACTTCGACGGCGAATTTTATCTGGTCTTGTTTGAATGCCAATGGATATAAAGTCGGATTAGTCGGCACCGCCAATATCCGCATCGGTCAAAAAGAGATGATGAATGAATTTCATATGACAATGCCGGGGCGTTTTACACTACAGGCCTTGATGGCCCAAATGGTGCATGAAGGATGTAAATATTGCGTGATGGAAGTGACGTCAGAAGGAATCAACCAATTTAGGCATAAAGGTATTATTTTTGATATCGTGGTATTTACAAATTTGACGCCTGAGCATTTACCATCTCATGGAGGCAGCTTTGAAAAATATCGCGAAGCTAAAGGTAAATTGTTTTCTTCGCTTAAAAATAGCGCCGTCAAAACGATCAAAGGTCAAAAAGTAGCAAAAACGATAATTATTAACAATGATAGCTCCGAAAAAGATTACTTTTTACAATTCCCAGCTGATAAAATAATTTCTTATGGAATAAAGAAAAAAGCGGATTTTCAGGCGAAAGATATTATCAATTCGAACGAAGGCGTGGAGTTTAATGTAAAAGATGTCCCGTATGAACTGAGTATTTTAGGTGAATTTAATATATATAATGCCTTGCCAGCGATAATCATTGCCAATGAACTAGGAGTTTTGAAAAATCGAATTCAGCGCGGATTGGCTGAGCTAGAACTAATTCCAGGCAGAATGGAAAAAATTGATGAAGGACAGCATTTCACAGTAATTGTCGATTATGCGCATGAAAAAGAGAGTATGACAGCAGTTTTGAATACAGCCAAGAATATTGTCAAAGAGCACAAAGGAAAAGTGATCGTCTTGCTCGGCGCCGAAGGCGGCGGGAGAGATAAGGCTAAACGGCCGATCATGGGTAAAATAACTGGCAAAATGGCTGATTTTGTGATTTGTTCAAATGTTGATCCATACGAAGACGACCCGACCGAGATTGTGGAAGATATTGCAGTTGCAGCCGAAAAAGAAGGAAAAATCCGAGATAAAAATTTATTTGTAATCGAGGATAGACGAACTGGAATCCAAAAAGCTTTGGAATTGGCCGGGAATTGGGATATTGTTTTGGTCACTGGTAAGGGCGCTGAACAGTCAATGATACTAGGCGGCAAGAAGTATGACTGGGATGATCGGGTGATT
>VFKW01000009.1 GCA_009885355.1 Candidatus Berkelbacteria bacterium | reverse complement strand
TGAGCGAAAATATATATTTCCACCCTTGCCACCGTCGCCGCCATCAGGTCCGCCTCTTGGAACATATTTTTCACGACGAAAAGAGACGTGTCCTTCTCCCCCGTTTCCTGCTTTGATTTTAATTGTTGTTTCATCAATGATCATTAAATTTCCTTTGGAAATTTTTATATTTAGTATCAGTAATTAATTATAGAGGATTTTTTCTAATAAATCAAGAGTGATGGAGATTTTTATGGGTTTACAACTCGTCCACCTATATGGAGTTCAAAATGCAAGTGAGGGCCGGTAGAATTTCCAGTATTACCTGAATATCCAATAATTTCGCCCTGGTTAATACTGTCCCCTGCTGAAACTGCTAATCTCGATAAATGGCCATATCGACTTGTTACGCCATTGGCGTGGCGAATAACAATAGTTTTTCCATATCCATAATTCCAGCCAATTCCGTCTGCTTCAGTAATTGTACCGCTTGCAGTTGCTTTTACTGGCGTACCTACTCCACACATGTAATCGATACCTTTATGGTAAGATAATATGCCTCTTGAAATACCATGGTGAGCGACAGGTATAATATAATGTCCATTATCACCACTGTCTCTTGCAGTAGTATTTCGGTTGTAGGCTAAGGCTACTTTTTTGTTTTGTAATTTTGCCAAAGCTGTCGCTGATAAATTGGCTGATGGGATTTTGATTGTTTGGCCAATTTTAAGATTATCTATATTTGCAACGTTATTTGAATATTTAATTGTGCTCGTTGAGAGTCCAAAACGTGCGGCTATGCCAGATATTGTATCGCCTGATTGAACGGTATAATCAATTGTTTTGGTTCTTTTTTCTGCAACAGGTGCTGGCTTTGGATCTTCGGGGGTTATATTTGTATCAAAATTTTCAACTGATTGAATATATTCATTGTCAGTTTGCATAGTCATAGCTAGCTGAAGTTTTTCTTTGGTTATAGTTATATCAGATAGGTATCGATTGATAGTCGTGGCGGTATCTGTAATTGATTCTGTTGATAGTCCAGAAATCGGATTGATCGGGGCTGTATCTTCAATATTTTTGGCACTGGCAATCGATAAATTCATTATTATGGAGAAGCCAACGATCATTAATAATCCGAGCTGAGCCTCGAATTGTTTAACAGCCTTAAACCATGGTTTATTTCGACTTGGGTGTTTTTCAAATCGTTTAAGACTGATAAATTTTATTTTTTCTATTAGTTTAGTTTTCTTTGTTTTTAGATTTCTCTTGCCTATTGAGGGCTCTAATGATAACATGTGTCTCCTCGTGCTTTTGTAGTTTACATTGCATGAGTTTGTTTGTCAAGTTCTATAGAAAGACTTGCGTTGAACCTATAATTTTTGGAGAATTCTCTAAATTAATTATTTTTTGATTGCAAAGTTATAGTCGTTGCCGATGGATTAAACCTTACAACCGAGATACCCTCAGGAACTTTTATCCAATCTCGGGAGATGTCAATTTTTGAAACTCCAATTGGAGATCTAAAGGCATTAAGATCAAGAGTTACAACGACGTCCGCGCTGGTAAGAGCGTCTAATTTGTCTGCTGGGCCTGATACTAGTACCTTGATCGGGTCAGAACCGGATGTGTCGAGGCTTAGTGTAGCTGATAGATTAATAGAATTTATGCTGGCAATAATTTCTTTTGTTGTATCATTTGCGGAAATATTTATAGTTACTTTAATTTCAGTATTTGCGTCTAATAAAACTATACCTGTTGGGGGTGATAAATCTACATTAAATGTTTTGTTGGCGCTCAATCCATCGATATTTATCGTGGCAGTTTCTATGAATTTGGCGCTATTTAATGCTTCCGCGTTGCCAGTAATACTGACAAGGGTTGGGTCAGTGCTTATTTGCGATGCCCAATAGCCGGATTTGACTGTTCCTTCGGTTTTTACTTTTATACCCACTGTCTTACTCTTGCCTGCTTTTACAATCGGGATGGTTACTACGACTTCGCTTGGCGAAAATCCGAGATCTTTAATTCGGTCGCCTTTGGCGTCATATCCTTCTAGTGCAACTGTTTTTTTAAGATCAGCAGTATCCCCTTTTAGGCCTATAATCGCAGTTGCTTCAAGGATGCGGTCGACATCACTTTTTGCTCCACGCACCTCTACTTTGTCCGGCTCAATAATCGGATCGTTTGGAGCTAGTCCATCGCCTGGTTTGCCTTCTATCTTGACTACCACTGGTACGGTTTTTGTGATGGCCGGATCGAGAGTTACGGTTATTGTCGATGGAGTAATTTCTCTGATTTGAATATTTGGATCTTTGGCTTTTACAGTCACGGCAACATCAGTGTATGTTCCTTTTGTTTTTGAGGTTAAATCAATATAGGCTTCAAATGAATCAGCAGAAAGATTTTTTAGTTTACCGCGATCGACAGCGACTCGGACTTTGATTTCTGATGTGCTTAATTTTGCAATCAGACCTTCGCCGACGGAACGAGCTTCAATCGGTATGGATGATGGAAGATTGATATTTTTACTTTCGCCACTTGCGACATATGCCCAGACAGTTAGGGCTACTAGTAGGCATAAAATTTTTGCAGCTATATTGTTTGTTATAAAGTTTGTCATTATGATTGCTCCTTGATTGAGGCGCGGAATTGATTTAATTCTGCAGTTAATCTTTGGCGCAATTCATCGATTGTGAATTCTCTTTCAAGTTTACCTTCTTGGGCTAGCGAGATATGACCTGATTCTTCTGAAACAATAAGAATAAGTGCATCTGTAACGGACGCGAGACCAAGGGCCGCACGATGGCGCGTGCCGAGCTGCAGGGCCATCTTCTCATCTGTCAGGGGCAAAGTGCACGAAGCGGCTATTATTTGATTACCATTGATTATGACAGCTCCGTCGTGAAGGGCGGTATTTTGTGAAAATATGGTTAAAAGTAATTCTGTTGAAACTTGGCCGTTTATTATGGTGCCATTTTCGATGTATTCTCGAAGGCCGGTGTGGCGC
>VFKW01000176.1 GCA_009885355.1 Candidatus Berkelbacteria bacterium | reverse complement strand
TTGGTTTTTTGGCATTTAATACTGCATTGCCTTCTTTGGTCAGACTATAACCCCATCCATCCATGACAATTAAAAAAACTTTTGGTTCAAACATTGAAAATTCCCTCCATAATTATTATAAAGTAGAAAAAGATAATTTGCTAGATAGAAAGCTTATAAGCTAATAAGCTGGTAAGCAATAAGCAGTAAGCTAGCAAACGCCCACCGCCGATGGCGGGGTAAACTCAGGTGGGGTTTCACTGTGGCGGGATAAGCTGATAAGCAGTAAGCCCCTAAGGAAGCCACTTTGTGGCTGGTAAGAATATTCGGCTGCGGCGGGTAGATTCCCTGCCTGCCGGCAGGCAGGCTGATCGGGGTCCGGAATGACGAGGGGAGGCGAGGGGATTTGCTTTGGAGGGGGTTGGGATTGTATAATATAATTACGATGAAACTAGCAGGAAAAATCGAGAAGAAAATAATTTATATGGATTTTGCGGCGACAACACCTATGCCACGAGAAGTCGTGAAGGTGATGGAGCCTTTTTGGAGTGGTAATTTTGGCAATCCGTCATCGATTCATTCTACTGGACGAGAAGCAAAATATCAGATGGATGAGGCTAGATCTAATATCGCGGAAATTTTAGGAGCAAAAGAGCAGGAAATTTATTTTACAAGCGGAGGTACGGAAGGGGATAATCTCGCAATCCTCGGATTGGCGAGGAATGTCAAATGTCAAATGTCAAATGTCAAATCAAATTCAAATGACAAAATTATAAAGCCAACTACTAACCTTCCTGTCGGCAGGCAAGGCTACCAACTACCAGCTACCAATGTGTCTAAGGGGCACATTATTACTACTTGTCTTGAGCATCAGGCTGTTTTGAAGACTTTTCAAAATTTGGAAAAAGAGGGGTTTGGGGTGACTTATTTGCCGGTTGATAAGGATGGATTGATAACAGTTGAGCAGGTAGAAAGGGCGATTTTACCGGAAACTGTGCTGGTGAGTGTAATTTATGTCAGCAATGAATTTGGGACAGTGCAGCCGATCAAGGAAATTGGAAAAATGTTGAAGAAAATATCTGATGATAGAAAGCAAAGGATATATTTTCACACTGATGCAGTACAGGCTCCGGAATATTATAATGTAAATGTTTTAAAGCTGAATGTTGATATGATGAGTTTATCGGCGCACAAATTTGGCGGTCCAAAAGGGGTCGGGATTTTATATATAAAAAAAGATGTGCCAATTGTGCCGATGGTTTTTGGCGGAGAACAAGAATTGTCACTTCGATCGGGAACGGAGAATGTGCCAGGAATTGTCGGGATGGCAAAAGCTTTGGAAATAGTGACGCAAGATTGTAATTCTGGAGGCGATAAAATTGTATTGGAAAAGAAAAAATATTTTGAAGGAAAATTGAAAAGTGAGATTGGCGATATCCGAATAATTGGGGAGGATGTTTTACGTAGTCCGGGAATATCCTCGGTTGTGTTTGCAGACGTGGATCCAGTTGCGGTTGTGATGAATCTAGATTTGGCTGGTGTTTGCGTGTCTAGCGGGGCGGCTTGCAGCTCTGGATCAATTGAAAAATCTCATGCATTTGAATCTTTAAATTTTGAAAAGCCATATGATCTGGGAGCGGTGAGATTTTGTTTTAATAAAAAATTAATAGATAATGAACTGGATGAAGTGATTGAGAAATTGAAATTAATTATTTCACGACTTCGTGAAAATTAAATATGTTCTGGAGGGGATTTGAATTTTGTTGATGTAATTATATTTCTGGCCTTGGTTTATTATATTTATGATGGGTTTAAGCGCGGGTTTTTAGTAATTTTAATGGAGCTGCTGGTTTTTGTGATTTCGATATTTGTTGCTTTTTTAACCAGCGGTTGGGTGGGCGGTTTTTTGGCAGGTTGGTTTCATTTTCCAAAAAGCATGGGGCCGGCGTTTGGGTTTATTTTTATATGGTTTTTGGTGCAATTAGTTCTGACGATTTTGAAGAGTTATCTCAATTTTATCATTGCAGATCATATTAAAATCGGGCTTAACAATAGAATTGCCGGAGTGATAACTTCTTTTATTCGAGGAGCTGTTTTTATCGGCTTGATCGTTCTTTTTGTGATTGTGATGCCGATTCAGTCATCAATAAAAGAATATGTAACCAGTTCTTCTATCGGCAATTTATTGGTAAATAAAGGCGGATATTTTGATTCTTTGGTAAAAAGAGCTTTTGGTCAATCGGCTGATGATATGATAACGTTTTTAACTGTAAACCCTTTTAAAAAGGATTATTTGCCAGGAAGGGAATTGGAAGGCAGTCAATCTGTCAGTTTGGGATATAAAATGACAGATGGAAAAGTGGATACTGATTCGGAGCTAAAAATGATGCAAATGCTTAATGATTCCCGAATGGAGCAAAATTTGCCAAAGTTACAATTTGATAGTAAGCTCCAAGATTTGGCACGAAAATACGCAAAAAATATGTTTGCGGGGGGATATTTTTCACATATTAGCCTAGATAAAAGAGATCCGTTTATGCGGATGACGGATGCTGGAATTGAATATCTGATGGCGGGGGAAAATCTGGCTTTGGCGCCGAATGTGGAATTGGCCCAAAATGGCCTGATGAATTCACCAGGCCATCGAGCGAATATTTTAGAAAAAGAATTTGGTAAAGTCGGGATCGGGGTTATAGACGGTGGTGTTTATGGAAAAATGTTTGTGCAAGAATTCTCAAATTAGATGATTTTTATTGTTAGATGGTTTGCCGCTGGTTAAAGACGTCATTTTCCATTTGTTTATGATTGTATTGGGGCATTTCGGTGATTTCCAAATAGATTGTTTGTTTGCCTATGAGTGGATCATCGGTAGTTTGTAGTTGATATTTTTTGATAGTTTCTTGATCGAAAGTTCGAATATTTCCTCTTAGGATGAGATAACCCGGGGTATCGGCGATCATATCGCTGATTTTTTCACCGTTTAGATTATCTCCAACTAAAAGCAGTAGGACACTTTCGCCATCACTGGTTAGAAATGCTTTATTGGAAATTTTTTCGACGATCCGGATATTGCCCAAAGTGACGGACTGGTTGAGATAAGCAGGTGCTTTTTGGGTTATTTGTTTGATACTTTCAAACATATTTGGCTTGATGGCTTGGGCGTGTTCTTTTTGTGATTCACGATTATACATATTCCAAAATCCAAATGCAAAGAGTAAGGCGACGAAGATAAATATGAGGGTTGGAAGGGAAAAAATTGGTTTTATGTTTGATAAAGAATTGGCATTATTAATTGTTAGGACTGAGGACGGGTGTTTCATAAGACTCCTTTATGTAAGCTGCGGAAGCAGTAAGCCCCGAAGGGGCCACTTTGTGGTTTATAAGTTATTAATTATTTAGCTTAATTCTTATCCCGCCGCAGCGGGACCCCGCCTGAGTTTACCCCGCCATCGGCGGTGGGCGGTGGCTAGCTTATCAGCTTGGTACTATTTCAATGCGATCCAGAGTAGCCATATGGCGACTAAAAATAGTGCGATTGCAATTCCCCAGCCGATAATATTGCTGGTTTGACTGAGGGCGGCAGGTTCGTAAAATTCGCGTTCGAATTTTTCCTCGTCGGTTTCCAGAGGTTGGTATTCATTTTTTTCTTCGACCTGGCTTTCGTCTTGGTCATTTTCTTGGTTTTGGCGCGGATATAATTCTTCCATGATGTCTCCTTTTGCTTATGTTATATAGGTTAATCTACAGGTTAATCATTTATTAATCATTGTTTTTAAACATAGAATAGTCAGAGTCTGGGAATGTTTTTTTAGATGAAACTCTAAAAGGTGAATTTTGAAAAATTTATTTTTTTAATGAATAATGGTATAATTTTTATACAGACAGGTTTAAATTATGATAAATAGTAATAAAAAACGGGTAGTGATGGCGATGAGCGGCGGGGTGGATTCCTCAGTAGCGGCGGCTTTGTTGTGCGAGCAGGGTTATGAGGTGATCGGAGTATTTATGCGTAATTGGGCAGAGCCGATTGATGATCGTGGTTCTTGTCCTTGGGTGGAAGATCAAAGAGACGTTCGAAAAGTGTGCGCAAAACTAAACATTCCTTGTTATACTTTTAATTTTGAAAAAGAATATGCCGATAAAGTGGTTGAATATTTTTTTAGTGAATATAAAGCCGGGAGAACGCCAAATCCGGATGTGATGTGCAATAAAGAAATAAAATTTGATGTATTTAAGAAAAAAGCAATTGAATTAGGGGCCCAGTATGTAGCGACTGGGCATTATGCGAGAGTGACTCAGGATGTTGATGGTGTGATTCATTTGTTTAAAGGTGCGGATCCGTCAAAGGATCAATCATATTTTTTGTCACTTTTAGGGCAAACAGAATTGAAAAATATTTTATTTCCAATCGGA
>VFKW01000032.1 GCA_009885355.1 Candidatus Berkelbacteria bacterium | reverse complement strand
TTAGGAATTAGGAATTATGACCTTCCCCACGAATGGTGGACTCGGGGCGGGCAGCGGATAACATCCGCACTGGAGGGTCGTCCACATGAAACACCGGAATTATACAGACGAATTCAAACATTCGGCTGTCGCTCTGGTCGTTGAAAAAAACTACACGCGCAAGCAGGCTGCTGACAATTTGGGCATCGGCATCAGCACGCTTGACACCTGGCTGATGAAGCATCACCGGCTTTACGGTCGCACCATGGCCAACGGCGAGGTCGACTTGAAAAAGCGCAACGCCGAACTGGAACGCGAGAACAAACGCCTGACGATGGAGCGTGACATCCTAAAAAAAGCGACGGCGTACTTCGCGAAAGAAAGCCTGTGAAGTACGCCTGGATCCTGGCGCACCGCAAGACGTTTCACATCAAAGCGATGTGCCGGGTACTGGAGGTGAGCAAGAGCGGCTATTATGCATCCGTGAAGCGGCCCAAGAGTACGCAGCAGAACCGGCGCGAAAAACTGCTCATAGACATAAAAAACACACACGATCAAAGCCGTGGAACCTACGGATCACCGCGCGTATTCCAGGACCTAAAAGCGCGCGGTGTCAAGGTGTGCAAAAACACAGTCGCCAAACTCATGCATCATGGGGAAATCCGCTCGAAAATGACGAAGCGTTATGTGCCCATGACGACCGATTCAAAGCACACTCATCCCGTGGCGAAAAACGTGCTCGATCGCGACTTCGAAGCGAGCGCGCCGAATCGCAAATGGGTCACGGACATCACCTACATTGAGACGGACGAAGGCTGTTTGTACCTGGCCGGCGTGCTGGATCTGCACAGCCGGAAAATGGTGGGTTGGAGCATGAGTGCGACGATGAAAACGACGCTGGTGGAAGATGCCTTAAAGATGGCAGTGGCGCGGCGCCATCCGGAGGCCGGCGTGCTGCATCATTCGGATCGGGGTTCACAGTACGCGTGTGGGGAGTACCGGACTCTGCTGGCCGCCCACGGCTTTGAGGGTAGCATGAGCCGGACTGGAAATTGTTACGACAACGCGGTGATGGAAAGTTTTTGGGGGACGCTGAAAACGGAGTTGGTGTACCATGAAAAATACCTGACGCGGGAACAGGCGCGTCAGTCGATCTTTGAATACATCGAAGTGTTTTACAATCGCCTCAGGAGGCACAGTTCGTTAGGCTACGTCAGCCCCGAAGCGTTCGAGGCTGGAAAGAAGTGACTACAAAAACCCCGAGTCCACCGTTCGTGGGGAAGGTCAAAACGTGGAGGTCCGGAGCCACTATGATATCTGTTTCTGATGCTTCAAAGAATTTTTGGGTTATCTCAATC
>VFKW01000073.1 GCA_009885355.1 Candidatus Berkelbacteria bacterium | reverse complement strand
TGATCTTTTTTAATACCTTTAAAATAGGTTCGACAATATATTTATCCAAATATTCACGAATCATCCATAAAAGCCAAGCAACCAAAGATCCCAATATTGCCCCGCCGATTACATCAAGCGGAAAATGAACTCCCACCATAACTCGTGAAATCGAGATCAAAGCCGCCACAACCAATAAAACATTGCCCAATTTCTTCATTCCATATAAACGCAAAGACAAAGCCAAAGCAAACAACATAGCGGCATGATCAGAAGGGAATGACGTATCCGGTCTATGAAACAACAATTCCTTCCCCCCCAGCAATGCTTCAGTCGGCCTAGAACGTCCAACCAGAGAAGCGATAATCTTCGCAAATCCCAACCAAGCAATGACAGCGGCCAAAAGACTCTTGAAAGTCGCTTTTTTGACCGGCGCAGACCAAAACCATAAAATAATAAGCAAAATCGGAATTCCATAGATCAAATACTGCGCCAAAAAAACCAACGGTTTATCCAACCATGGGTTTTCATGAACAAAAACCTGTATTTTCACAAATAAATTTTCATCAATCTTAAATATTTTATCCATAAAACTATTTTATCACACAAACAATAAAATCCAAATTTCAAATTTCCAATGTCAAATCAAGCCTAAATGACTAAATGTCAAAACTAACAGCAAAATAGAATGGAGACTTTACAAAAACATTAAAATTTGGAATTGGCGTATTATTTGACATTTGACATTAGAAATTTGAAATTATGTGATTATGTCGTAAAATAAATATATAAAGTAGGAGGCATCATGGAATTATCTCAAGCAATTCGCCAATTTCTCGAATACTGCGAAATCGAAAAAGGCCATTCCCCGCTCACCATCAGAAATTATTCCCAATATCTATCCCGCTACAAGATCTGGGCCGAAAGCCAAAATGTCACCAAAGTCGAGCAAATAAACCAAGAAAACATTCGCCAGTATCGACTTTTTCTCAATCGCGTCCAAGATGAAAACGGCCAAAATCTCAAAAAAATTACTATAAACTATTATCTGATCGCTATCAGATCATTTCTAAAATTTATCTCTAAAAAAGACCTCGCCATCTCACTCGGCGCCGAAAAGATCGAACTTGCCGACACCGACGACCGTCATATAAATTTTCTATCCCCTACTGAAGTCCAATTACTCCTAAACCAACCTGATCTGCGCACAATCCAAGGCCTCAGAGACAAAGCCATCCTTGAAACTCTCTATTCAACCGGCCTTCGCGTCAGCGAATTAGTAAATCTCAAAAGAGAACAAGTAAACCTCGAGACCGGCGAATTTGCCGTCCTTGGCAAAGGCGGCAAAATACGTGTCGTTTATCTATCGGATCGCGCCAAAATATTTTTAGAACAATTCCTCTCTAGAAGATCAGACACCGACGAATATGTCTTTATCCGCTACGGACGCAAAAAACACCCTGATTTAGAAATAACCACCGAAGATAAAAACCTAACTTCCCGCACGATCCAACGTATAATACATTTCTATGCCCTCAAAGCCGGTATCGTCAAGATCGTCACTCCCCATGTTCTGCGCCACAGCTTCGCAACCGACTTACTCTCAAATGGCGCCGATCTTCGCGCCATCCAATCTCTCCTGGGCCACACCTCGATAACCACAACCCAAATATATACTCATGTAACCGACCCACAACTCAAAGACATCCATAAAAATTTCCATGGAAAAACTCTGATCAATTACTCTGACGATAACAAAAATAGCTCCGACCTTCAAAAAGAAGAATCGGAGCCTGACACTAGCCTAGACAACTAAGAAGCTGATTCGATCATAAATGCCACGATCGCCAACCCCTCATTACCGTGGGTAGGATAAGAAAAAAAGCGTTGAATCCTCGAATGAATAAGAGGATCCTGCATCATCTTCACACCGCGTCCGCTTTCACGAAGCGGATCATCTGGTATACAGCAAAAATCGTTTTCATTACGACAATTATTGACACAAACGATCAACAAACCGCCAGAAACAATACCACATGCCACATAAGCTTCGCCCGGAGTAAATTTGTACTTATAAGCATTTGATACCGCTTCACCGGCCATGATGTTCATATCGACAACAAGCTTCTCACGATCGCAATCACATATAAGAAATTCATTCAAACAATTTCTTATCATTGTTTTTGCAATATGAATACAATTGATATTGTCTCCACCAAGTGAACACTGAGGTATTTGACTCGACACCTCGATGATACTATCTGAACTTTTAAAGAGCTCTTCTGGTCTATTTACGCCTTTGGTTGCCAAACTCGCAACTACCATTTTACTTTCCTCCTAGGAATATGCGCTCCTGACCTAGCTTTTATACGTTTATTATAACAACACAAATAAAATTTTGTCAAAGCTAAAACTTATGCTAATATGTATTTATGGATATAAAACTAACCTATGCATTTTCAGACAAATCCGACAAAAACATGTCATACCTTTGGGGAAATTACGATGAAACACTCGCCAACCGGATGAGTTTTTTTGAAAAAAACCAATTAAACCCCGATGAAGCGATCATGATGCATGT
>VFKW01000069.1 GCA_009885355.1 Candidatus Berkelbacteria bacterium | reverse complement strand
ATAAACGGACGCAATACTCCTATGTCAACCTGTCGCCAGGCTCATTTCAATAGCAATCAATCTTTTTAAGTTATGGGTCATAGCTTGAGCAAATCCCTGGAATTGCATTTTAGCTGTTCCTCGGTATCTTGCTCGTTTATTTAGTTTTGAAAATGTTCCCTCGTAAGGCATTCGCATTCGGGAAATGTAATTGTCAAAATCTCGGTTTTTATCTTTTTGGTTATTCTTCTTAATAGCTCGGGCAACACACCCTTTTATCTTAGCTTGTTTTTCAACTTCTTTGGTAGCGTATTGCTTGTCCATATATACGGCACCTTGGCTTGGAGCAACATTTTTAAAGGCTTTATCCTCAGTAATATTTGCCGGAGTAATGGCAACTTTTGTAACCATCCCTTGTTTCATGTCGACGCATTGATGACGCTTGTGTCCGAACCAAAATTTATCTTTGCCTTTGCATCCATAAGTCGCATGAGGATCAGCGGCATATTTTTTAACATTGAGATTATTTAATTTTTCCTCGCCGGCAGCCAGGGCTTTATCCCGTTCTTCCCATAAGGCTGTTTTTGTTACAATACCTGAACCATCGATAAAATGAAAAGTATCGGAAATGAGATTTTTTGCCCTGAGCTCGTCATTTATCTTTTGGAATATGTAGCCTAAGTTTCGAGTACCGAGGCGCTTGCGAAACTGACCGAAGAAACTATGATCTGGTGTTGGTTCGCTGAGCTCAAAACCGCAGAACCATTTGACAGCTGCATTTTCTTGCAGGGCCCGTTCCATTTCTCGATCAGAATAATCTTCGAGCCATTGGATAATTAATGTACGGAAGGCTTTTTCAATCGGCAATCCTTTGGCTCCAACATTTGAATAAATATGTCGGTACGAGCGAGCCAGTTTGTCTAATTTAAGAGACTCGTTTAAAATCCGAAAAGGATGGTCGACTTTAACCATCTTTTCCATAATCTCCGGTTCGGATGAATCAAATAATTTGATTGGTGATTTCATGTGGCTATACATAAACGCCTCCTTATTTCTTTACTTAATTATACCCTATTTAACCAAGAAAAGCGAGTTTTACAACTCGCTTTTCTTTTTGCTTAAATTAATAAAAATTTCTTATTCAGGTATATTTAACGACAGGCCCTTGTAAGTGATTGCGTCTCCTTCGACGCCTGATTCATCCCCTGTGTCAGATGGGTAGGTGCCGTAGATGTTTGCTATTTTCGGTGTGCTTTTAATGAGAGATCCGACTGAGCCGCTGATGGAGACGGTGTATGAACTCCAGGGGGCGGTGGTGCCGTCGGTGTATTTTTGATCCCAGGTTAGGATTGTTGGGATATTCGGTTTAAAGATGAAGCTGGATGTGGCTGGATAGGTATAGACTTTGTTGCCTTCCCAGTCGAGAATTGAAATATAGTCGCCGGTGACGGTGAATGGGGTTGTGCTTGTATTGTTTAGAGAAAAAGTGACAGGGGCGTCAGGGGCGTATTTTGCAGTTGAGGTGATGATGTAAAATGAAACCGGGGCATAATTATAGCTCACGGCTTTACCAGAAATCGCGGCAGTGACCAAAGTATATTGGCCTTCCGGAGCTGCTGTACCATTGGTCAGATTTTGATCCCAGGATAAGGGAAAAGTGGTTGGAGTTGTTGGATATGGCGGGGTTGCGGTGTATACCTTATATGGAAATGTGTAAACGGTGGCGCCTGAAGAATTTACGATAGAATTGGTAGTGTTCACTGTTGTTGGAAAAATAGGGCTAAATTTTAATGTTTGAGTATACCAAAAACCGACTTTTTCACCCGGCTCGAATACTGTTTTTGAGACGTTGGCGGTTATGATATTTGTACTAGCGATATCTGCACTCATAAATGGTTTGACTATAAACCAGCTTGAGATACCGGCGATGGCGACTAATCCTACTACTATAGCGGTGATGTTGCGGCGGCTACTAAATAGGGATCATACGCAATATAGGGTTTTAGACTAAAATAAGTTATGATAAAAAGTTAGTAAATTAAGGGAACTTTTATCATATGGAAACACAACAAAAGATTCTGGAGCTCATTTTCCCTAAAGGCATATTTGATTGGTTTGTTCTGGTTGATGGGAAAATCGATAGTGAAGATATTCGAATAATTATGGAAGAAAAAGATGCTCCGCCAATAACAGGCGATCAAAAAGTTATCGCCAGAAAATTCCATGACATCACTATCACGGATTTTCCAATCAGAGGCAGACGAACTCTTTTAACCTTTCGAAGGAGATATTGGAAGATTGAAGGACAAAAAGAATATCTCAAAAGAAACATCGCTTTATCTTTTCCCGGCACTCAACTTGAAAAAGAATTTGCCGATTTTTTAAAAGAAGACGGCGGAAGAGGAACCATCCTCGCTGGCTTCTATCGCAAAGTCTCAAAGGCTCCCGGTCAAAGAATTTGAAAAACAATACAAAGATCATCTAAGCGGATATAAAAATTGGGATCAAAAAGAACATGCCGATGAGTGGATAATATTTCCCAAAAATATCGGCAAGCAACTGAGCCTGGATGAGGTCGCTATTACTAACGGAGAGCTTTACACTGTTCTGACCAATAAAGAATTTCACGGTAAAAAAAGAGCTTTAGTGGCAATGGTTCAAGGAACAAAATCTAAAGATGTGGCGGCTATTCTGGCGAAGATACCCGAGATTGAAAGAAATAAAGTAGAAGAAATTACACTCGACATGGCAGATACAATGAGCAACATAGTCAGCTATTCTTTCCCGAATGCGACACCGGTAACTGACAGATTTCATGTTCAACAGCTCGTCAGTGAAGCCACGCAAGAAATTAGAATTGCCTTTCGAAAAGAAGCTCTTCGCGAAGAAAACGAGCAAATTATATTAGCTAAA
This sequence comes from Candidatus Berkelbacteria bacterium, assembly GCA_009885355.1. GTDB lineage: Bacteria > Patescibacteriota > UBA1384 > VFKW01 > VFKW01 > VFKW01. The sequence goes on along the minus strand of VFKW01000069.1, from coordinate 2,735 downwards.
AAAGAAGGTAGAAAATATACCCCTGAAATATTCAAAAATGGAGATACTAGAAAACAACTTCTGGCCAGAAGCCGTTATCTGTTATTTAAATCTAAAAATAAATGGCATGAAAAACAAAAAGAAAGATCAGAGATTCTTTTTGAAAAATTTCCAGAATTAAAAATTGCCTATGAGCTTTCGATGATGTTTAGAAATTGCTATGAGAACGGCCATTCAATTTTAGAAGCTGAAGAAAGCTTTGATAAATGGTTCCAAAAGGTTGAAGAAAAAAATATTGATTCATTTAACGTAGCTGCAGAGTCCATTCGGCTACATAAAAAAACCATCTTTAATTATTTTACCAACCGAAGCACTAATGCTTCAGCAGAGTCTTTTAATGCAAAACTTAAAAACTTCAGGACTGTCGTCCGAGGTGTAAGAGATAAGAAATTCCATTTATTTCGAGTAGCAAAATTATATTCCTAGAACCCTATATTGCGTATGATCCCATTTTATGTCATTTAACAAGCGATCGCTTGTTAAATGACATAAATGTATACTATAATAATATTATAATTAATTTGAACTGGGATCATATGAGAATTTCTCAAAATCAAAAAGAAATATTAAAAACGATTGGCATTCTCGGAATTATAGCCGCATCTTTTGTCGCTCCAAATATAATTCAAATCTTAAAACCACTTATAAAAAAACAACCGAAGAAAAGATACAAACCATCTATTAAAAAACTAATTGAAAACGATATCATTTATCTTTCTGGAGAAAGAATCCAATTAACCGAAAAAGGTAAACAATTACTCGCCAAAATAGAAATCGACGATATTTCCTCAATCAAAAAAGACGAAATCTGGGATGGCAATTGGCATCTAGTCTGCTACGATATCCCCGAACACAAAAGAAAAGAGCGCGATTATCTTCGCTTCAAGCTATTCGAATTTGGATTTAAAAAAATTCAAAACAGTCTCTGGACCTTTCCTTACAATTGTAAACAGGAAATAGCCGTGATTTCCCAAACCCTAGGTATTTCTCCCTATGTGGCATACTTGACCACCGATCATCTCCCAACTCAAGAAAACCTCATAAAATACTTTGACCTAGAAACACATGTCATTTAACAAGCGATCGCTTGTTAAATGACACTGATAATTTTACTTAAAAAAACGGCAAACCTAAGTTTGCCGAAGTAATATGTATCAATTCAATATTAGATATTTGGCGATCGAACAATGATCGCATCTCTTTCAGGTCCAACTGAAACCTGTGTAATCGGTATCTCAATAAGCCTTTCGATCTCATTGATATATTTGATCGCATTCAAAGGCAAATCACTCATTGACCGCGCACCAGAAGTATCTTCTGTCCAGCCTGACATAATCTTGTAAACCGGCTTCACTAAACCCATTTCAGCAGTCATCGGAAAGGAATCAACTTCCTTGCCATTCAGAGTATACCCCACACAAATTGGGAGCTCCTCTCTTCCATCTAAAATATCGATTTTTGTGATAACCATCTCGGTAAATCCGGCAACCTGTCCTGCCCATTTCACCGCGACTACATCAAACCAACCGCATCGCCTTGGACGACCGGTCGTAGCACCGTATTCATCACCTATTTTACGAAGCGCATCGCCCTCAGGTCCAATAAGTTCTGTCGGAAAAGGCCCAGAACCTACAGCTGATGTATACGCTTTAACGACCCCGACGATTCGACCAATATGAATAGGCGAAACCCCTGCCCCAGCACACATGCCTGCCGGAGTCGGATCAGAAGAAGTAACAAAAGGATATACCCCAAAATCCAAATCCCGCATTACCCCAAGCTGCCCTTCCAACGTTACAATTCGACCTTCCGAAATAGCTTTCGAAATCACAGCAACAGTGTCGCCGATATACTGTCTTAAAAACACAGCACACGGCGCCAGTTCACTCATGATCTCATCCACCGTCATTCCGGGATGACCATAAAGCGAAAGCTGCATATTATTCCAAGGCAATTCTCTTTCAAGTCTCTGCTGCAATGCATCAAGATCCAACAAGTCATAAGCACGATAACCACGACGAGCCGCTTTATCAGTATATGCCCACGCAATTCCGTGACCAGTGGATCCTATTTTACTTCCGCTTAGTCTTTCCTCATCAAGCTTATCCATCAATCGATGATATGGCATGATCAGATGAGCCCGTTCGGAAATCAGCAGTCGAGTGATATCAATCCCACGATCAATCAACCCAGTTAACTCTTTTACTAATTCAATCGGATTGATGACCGTACCCGCCCCAATAATACAAATAGCGTTAGGATTGAAAATCCCTGACGGAACTGTATGTAAGACAAACTTTCCCTGGTCGTTAATAACAGTATGGCCCGCATTTGGACCGCCTTGACAACGGATAACCATATCGGAGTTGCCAGCAAAAAGATCAACTACTCTACCCTTACCCTCATCTCCCCACTGACCTCCAGCAACAATTGTTACTTTACCCCTATTTATCTCCATCCACGAGTCCTCCTCACCCTGTGACAAATGTAATTATATTGGAATGTTAAATTTCAATTCCCCAATCTAATCCTTTAACATCCTACACTTGAGTTCAATTAATTACAATACTAAAGTCAAACATTTTAAAAATGAAACTCCCCGGGAACCGCTGCCGCTAATCCCGGGGTTTCTTAGGCAGCGGGGACTCATGAGGTCGTATTCTCATGAGAAATACTTGCCATGCACTGACGTGCTT
>VFKW01000113.1 GCA_009885355.1 Candidatus Berkelbacteria bacterium | reverse complement strand
TTTAAACCTTATTTGAGACATATCCACCTCCCTTGTTACTATACTTATATTATACCTTATGGACAGGTTTACGACAAGTGGAAAAGTAAAGGGTTTTTCAACGGGCTCAGCTGAGGTGTTGACAAGGAAATAAATATTTGGTATTATAATTAGGAAGTCAAAAAGGAGCGGCGATAAACATTCAAATTTCAAGAATAAACGAGGGGGTGAGCGGCTGAAATTAGCTAGTTGTATCTAGTGTTAATTACTGCCCGTTAGGCGGTTTTTTTTACTCTTTTACATTAGTTAATGAATGGATCCCGGATCGAGTCCGGGATGACGATGGATGGGGATTGGATATTAGAGATTAAGAATTGATCTCTGGTATTTGATCCTTATAACTGGGGATCAAAGGACATTAATAATTGAATATGATACGTGTAACTGGCAAAATTTAAAACACTGTAATAAACAATTATAAGTGTTGATCGCTGTAATTAAACCAAAAACATTTAAATTTATATTATTTGAGTGAATCGAGAAGTTCTCGACAAGCTCGAACAATATTATTTAAGTGCCAACAAACAAGATTGTCTTAGCTGCTTCGCTAGCGGCGCGAGATTTGGCAATTTTGTATCTCGAACCTGTCCAAGATCTAATCTGGCAGCTGCACCAGGCCTATTTCGCCTGCAAAATGTAAATCTTTCGTTAAGTTAGCTTTGGCTAGCTTTCCTCAAGCTTTACATTTTTCGGCAGAAATATTTCCTGGTTCGCTCCTAGAATAGATCTTGGTCAGGTTCACATTTCCGAATTCAATTTGGGAATATAATCTCAACATAAGTGTATATGGTGGATGCCTAGGGAGAAACGGCCGATGAAGGACGTAGTAGCCTGCGATAAGTTTCGGGGAGCTGGCAAACAAGCTTTGATCCGGAAATTTCCGAATGGGGAAACCCACGACGATGAAGTCGTCGTACTCCATTGCTGAAATGCAATCGAGAGGGAACCCGCTGAACTGAAACATCTTAGTAAGCGGAGGAAAAGAAAACGAATTGTGATTCCCTTAGTAGTGGCGAGCGAAGAGGGAAGAGCCTAAACTTATTTGGTAACCAGAATACGGACATCATGAACCATCAGACCACGATCCATTAAAATAAACGGATCAGAATGAGTTCTCGTATGGTGTCTTGGTGTCCGGACTCTGGTTACTGAGTGAGGGTTACAGGATAATACGCGCCGCAAGGCAGTGGTCGTTTATATTGGCTAATTGAAGGATCCTGGAAAGGACAGCCATAGAGGGTGATAGCCCCGTAAATGAAAGTCGATAAACGCCACGGTTGTTAATCCTAAGTACCAGCAGGCACGCGAAACCTGCTGGGAAGTCAGCGTGATCATGCGCTAAGGCTAAATACTTGTTTCTCACCGATAGTGAACTAGTACCGTGAGGGAAAGGTTAAAAGAAGGCCGAGAGGGCCAGTGAAATAGATCCTGAAACCATATACATACAAAGAGTTGGAGCCCCCTTCATTGTGGGGTGACAGCGTGCCTTTTGAAGAATGAGCCAACGAGTTAGCTAGATGTCGCAAGCTTAAGATCTGATGGATTGGAGGCGAAGCGAAAGCGAGTCCGAATAGGGCGTTAAGTGGCATTTACTAGACCCGAAACCGGGTGATCTATCCATGGCCAGGGTGAAGCCTCTTTAAACGGAGGTGGAGGCCCGCACACACCAGGCGTGCAATCCTGGGTGATGAGCTGTGGATAGCGGAGAAATTCCAATCGAACCCGGAGATAGCTGGTTCTCCCCGAAATATATTTAGGTATAGCCTCTTACCGCAATTCTCGAGGTAGAGCACTGGTTGGTGTTTGGCGGAGCAATCTGTCGACACCAGACAAACTCCGAATACGAGTTGTTAGGGTAAGGGAGTCAGACTGTGCGGGCTAAGCTGCATAGTCGAGAGGAAAAGAGTCCAGACCATAAGCTAAGGTCCCCAAATTTTGACTAAGTGGTAAAGGATGTGAATGAACGTTGACAACTAGGAGGTTGGCTTAGAAGCAGCCACCCTTTAAAGAGTGCGTAACAGCTCACTAGTCCAGAGCACGACTTGTCGATGTTTTCCCGAAAGGGAAAACGGAGATTAGTCCTATGCGTTTGTTTGCGCCGAAAATTCAACGGGGCTCAAGTCAAGTACCGAAGCTATGGATGATCGTGCACGGCACGGAATTTTCAATTTAAAATTTAAAATTTAAAATAAATTCTGAATATTTAATGTTTAAACATTAAAAAATTTGGAATATATTGAAAATTGAAAATTGCGTGC
>VFKW01000013.1 GCA_009885355.1 Candidatus Berkelbacteria bacterium | reverse complement strand
TCAACTTAACTTTAGCTTCATCACGAAAACCAGAACCATCTGTAGGCCAATTATTATCATAACTATACTCACCATCCCATAATACCTTCGAATCTGGCACCAAAAAACCAATCTCTTTTTTTCTAGTTCCAGCTGCCTCAGGCAAAAATCCACCACTCGGATCCAACCCCACCCCTTTAGGAAAAGACCGTCCGCTTATCACTTTCCAAACGTTACTCTTATTAACATATCCAATCTCATATCCAGTCGAAGTTATCCTCACGGCATATCTGGCAATATTTCTATCTCCATACCGTGGCGACATCGAATAATTTCTCGCCTCCGTAATTGCTGATTTTAAACCTTCAATACCCGCCTGTACTTTATTTCGCCTGTCAAAACTTCGCATCGCCGGGATCATGACCACCGTCAAAATGCCCATGATCGAAATCGTGATCATCAGCTCAATCAAAGTAAACCCTTTTACATTCTTTTGCGGTCTAAAAAAACGTAAATCTTTTTTGAAAATTTTAAATTTTAAATTAAAAATTGACTTGATATCCCCTCCAGGCAAGTAGCTAGTATTAAGTAGTAAGTAGTTAGGATTCTTTCAATTTCATGCTTTTTATTAATCCATTAAGCAATCTACTTACTAAACAAATCATCTCTTCTATATTATCATACTTTTTATTATTTATATATTGCAAGTCTCTTGCGATTATTAACTGGCTTTTTACCTCATTTAGCGATCCTATGCTTATATAATAAAACTGCAATTTATCTTTCGTACCTTTTCTATTAAATCCCTCGGCAATATTTGATGTGACTGATACGGCCGCTCTTCTTATTTGACTCGTCAAACCAAAAGATTCATTTTTAGGAAAATCAGCACTTATTTCGTAAATTACCAAAACCAATCTATGTCCCTCCTGCCATACCTGCAAATCTTCAAATGATTTAATCGGCATACTCCCCCTTTACTACTTACTACCAACTACTAGCTACTTTTTTCCTTTTAATACCTTAAAAGGAAAAACGACAGGTACCAATTAATCAAATAATCACCCCAGATCAAAGCCACCAGAGTCGATGCGGTCAAAAATGGCCCAAATGGCACCGCTGATGTCATCTTCTTTTTCTTTGACAACAAGAGTAAAGATCCAATCAATCCCCCGCTGCAAAAAGCCATGAACATCCCAGCGATCACCAGTGGATAACCTAACACCAACCCCATCAAAGCGCCGATCGAAATATCCCCATACCCCATCCATTTTCCCCTCGATGGCACCGATAGTAAAGCCGGCACACCCGCCCCGATCAAAAGTCCATAAACCAAATCCATCCAACCCAGTCGATAATTTGGGATAAAATAAATCGCCAAACATTGAAATACTATCGCCAACCCGATCGCCGGATAAACAAATTCATCTGGCACGATCATCTTGGTAAAATCATACATAAACAACAAAATCAAAACGCAAACAATGATCAGATAAAATGCCACACTGCCAATCTCCCAACCCTTTGGCAAAGATTGATTGATCACATAGTTATACACAGCCACAAAACTCAATCCAGTCGCCAATTCCATGATAGGATACTGCCAAGAAATCTTTTCCTTACACTTGCCACACCTGGCTTTCAAAAGTAAAAAACTAAACAAAGGAATCAGTTCATACCACTTCAATATCTTCTTGCACTTCGGACAATGGGAACGCCCTTTGACCACCGTCTCCAGTTCATCTACTCTCACCACCAAGACATTCAAAAAAGACCCCATCATAAGCCCGAATATAAACACAATAATTAGATCAAACATTTCCACTCCTTTATTACAAAACCCACTTGACAAATCTACTAATATTATATATAATTAATTCATAAAACATAAGGCGGCGATGCTCGTAATCTCCGTCTTATTTTAATACCTCGATTTTTACCGGTCTTTCAATAATACTTTTCAAAACTTTCAGATCATTAAATTGCAAACCCTTTATGACCTTGATTTCCTTTGCTGTTCGCTTTGCATTTCCAAGAACAATCACTTTTTTTCTAATTTTCAAGATATATTTAAACAATACCTCAAAATCACCATCTCCTGTTAAAAAAATTGACCGATCATATTTTTCAAGGTCTCGCATAGCATAAAATGTTAAATCTACATCACAATTAGCCTTTCTCACAGATGAACCACCAGGCTGCACATATATTTTGACTTTCTTCAATATTAAATCATATCCAATTTTACCTAAAACCTTGTAAAAATTTTGCTGTTTGATATTCTTCTTATCAATTCCCGCAAAATAATACACCTTATCACACTCATAGCGATTTTTAAGATATTGAAAAAGTTTATCAAAATCAACTTTCCAACCATCATCCCTTGTGCCATAAATAATATTTGACGCATCAATAAAACAATAAGTTTTCATACAATAATTATAGATCAAAATTGACAAAAACACCACATATGATAATATTAAATTACATTAATCAGCTAAACCCCCCCGGTTCTATAACAGGACCCGGGGGTTTTTAAAAAATCCCCTCTTGTTTTTTTAAATAAAAAAAAGCATAATGTTATTATGAACAATCAAGATGAACAACTAAAATTCTGGATCGAATCCGCTCAAAGCAGTCGCAATACAGCCGAAGATTTATATAGGACAAAACATTATGATGCTTGTCTATTTTTTGGCCATCTTATGGTTGAAAAAATAATCAAAGCAAAAATAGTCAGCCAAAATCAAGAAATACCGTATTCGCATAATTTACTAAAATTAGCAGATGTTGCAAATATTACCTTAGATGATGATCAAAAAGATATTCTAAACGAGATCACTACCTTCAATATTGAAGCACGCTACGATGATTATAAAAGATCATTCTACTATAAAGCCGATGAACCCTATGCTAAAAAATGGTTTGCAGCCTGTGAAAAAATATATAAAGAAATTCAAGGCACTATATGACCTACGACCAAAGTATCCAAATAGCTAAAAAATTTTCATCCGAGCTAGACAAGGCCGGCATTCCATTGCAAACAGTCATCCTTTTTGGCTCGCAAATAACAGGCAAAGCCGGAAAATGGAGCGACATTGACACCTGTGTCGTATCTCCAATATTCGGACGCGATCGACAATCCGAGAGAGTCAGATTGATGAAAATCGCTCAAAAAGTCAGCTTGGACATCGAACCCCATCCTTACAGTCCAGCCGATTTTGAAAATAAATTCGACCCATTAGCCAGAGAGATCAAAAAAACTGGCATAAAAATACGCTAAACCCACTTACTAAAGACTATTGAAGTTTGTAGTCCAAGCCACTATGCGGCCCCTTTAGGGCTTTAGTTTGTTTCCGATGCTTGTAGCCCACGATTTATCGTGCCACTGATTCCACAAGCTAAAGCTTGATCTACAATTCTCGGTACCCGTAGCCCACGCTTTATCATGAGTTGGTCCACGTAGCTCAAGCTTTAGCTTGTTTCCGGTCCTTGTAGCCCAAGCTTTAGCTTGCCGTCTCTAAAAATCATCCATATGAGCCACAAAATCCACAATCGGGTACCTTTCAAATGCATCGTTCAAATATATAATCCCTTTTTTCTTCACCCACGCATTATAACTCGAAAACTCATACTCAAAAGTCTTCGCCATACCATGTTTGATCGGATTTTGATGAATATAATTCAAATGCTTAAAAAAATCTTCCTCACCGCGTATAATATGATCGTAATAATTCCACCAGATTTTTCGGGCAATCACCCCATCAACACGATTGATCACTCGAGCACTCGAACCATTCAATTCCCCAATAAATTTACTATTATCCCTACTATCCCCTATTTTTACGATAAAATGATAATGATTTGGCAAAATCACATAAGCAATGAGCGGATAACCAAATTTCTCAGTTTTTTCAATCAATTTTGATTTCAATATTCGTTTATATTCATCCGGACGCAAAAACCACTGCCCCTCAATAGCCCGAACTGTGAAAAAATAAAAAGAATCATCCATCTTTAGATGAACCGGCCGATTGGAAAAAGCTTTTTTAGGTTTAATTGGCCTCATAATTACATTGTAAATCATACTTCAAACTTTGTGTAGCCCACGATTTATCGTGCTTTGGTAATGTAGCCCACGCTTTAGCGTGTTAATCAATTCCGCAAGCTAAAGCTTGAGCTACAATAACAGTCCCTGTAGCCCACGATTTATCGTGCCAGTTTTCCCACAAGCTAAAGCTTGAGCTACAAAAAAAAGAACGTAGTCCATTGTCTAAAGGTGCCATCACCCCCATCATAACGTTATAATAACTATTTGATAGCAATAATCTAGGTGATCTAGGCATACTTAAATAGTGCAACCAAATTCTAATTTTGTCATCACTGTCATTCTGAACGCTGAACGGGGTGAATAATCTTCTTTTAAGTCAATATTTTGCATTCGAACCTGGAAAAGAGAACCGTCCCCTTTCCATTGATCAAACTTCAAACTTTGTGTAGCCCAGGCTTTAGCCTGTTGGTTTCCCTCGTCCCT
>VFKW01000164.1 GCA_009885355.1 Candidatus Berkelbacteria bacterium | reverse complement strand
CCCTACCCCTGCACGACTTCTCCTGAAGCGTAAAAAAGGTTCTTCTCTTCCAGAAAAATAAAACTCGTCAAGCATGAGCTTGACTCAGACACTTAGTTTTCACATGGTAAGAGAAGAACCTTTTTTACTTTCTGCAGAAGCAGGGAACCAAGATCTTCGGGTTTTTGAAGTGGATAATTATTTTTTTGCTTTAAATATAATTCTGCGGTTATATTTATATATATTTGTAGTTTATAATATTTAAATTTTGTTTTAAATTCTAAATTCTAGATTCTAGATTCTAAATTCTATTTATTTGGCCAAGTGAAGGATGAGAAGCCCCAGGTGAGGAGAATATTGTTTAGACGGGCGCTTTCTGGTTTTGCTGGACTGGCTGTGTTTAGAACGACACTGATAATGGTGTGGCCATCTTTTTGGGCGGCATTTATAAGACAATGTCCGGCAAGGTCGGTATTGCCGGTTTTGCCGCCGATAATGTATGGGAAAAATAATGGTTCAGCTGGTACTACTAGGCGATTTGTGTTAACTAAGTCATGTATATAGTAATTATCGACTGAATTAACGGTTTTTGTTGCAGAATTAATTATTTGTCGAAAGGTTGGATTTTTAATAGCGTAGGCCATTAAAATTGCCATGTCGTGCGCGGTGGAATAGGCAGTGTCATCTAGCCCGGCAGGGCAAAGATAATGAGTATTATCCATGCCGAGTAATTTGGCTTTTTGATTCATTTTTTCGACGAATGCTTTTATATCTCCATCTTTTGAGGCAGGATCCAGGCTGGCGAGAGCATAGGCGGCGTCATTTCCAGATGGAAGCATAAGTCCATAAAGTAAGTTTTCGACGGTAATTTTTTCACCGGTATGCAATTTCATCAAAGAACCGCCAATATTTGCGGCTTTGTTTGACACAATGACAATTTGATCTAATTTATAATTTTCCAGGGCAAGAATGGAGGTCATAATTTTTGTAGTTGAGGCGATTGGTACGTGATCATCGGCGTTTTTGGCATATAGTGGGTAGGCATTCTCGGCGTCATATAAATATACGTTTTTGGCTGGAATATATGGATCATGTGCGTCGGGATTTTTTTGAGGAATGACAATTGAGAGTTTTTGATCAAGATCTGGAATTTGAAGATCGATGTTTGGTTTCACTGATACGGCGGATAAAACTTTGCCTTTTTTAGGTTGATTATTGTTTTTTTTGGGAATATTGATAATAATTATTCCAATAGTGAGTACGAAAACTATGATTAAATAGCTGATAGGAAATTTAATTTTATTGTTTGATTGGCGACTATTTAAACGATGAATATGTTTATTATTTATATTTCTATATGGAACATATGGCTTTTGGTTTCTTAGCATACTACCCCTCGTTGGATTATTTAAATTCGCGGTGCGGCATTAAATTGATCAACTAGATCCTTAATTATTTTTTGGTGAAGTTCTTCGACTTCTTCATTGGTCAATGTTTTTTGAGTTGGCTGGTAGTTGATATGAAAGGCTAATGATTTTTTGTTCTCACCGAAGCGATCATGAGCGAATTCATCAAATAATTCTGCAGATATATCAGTTATTTCACTATGGATGGATATTTCTTTTGTTGCAATACTTTTGGTGATTTCTTGGGCATTTAATGATCTTTCGACGATGATGGCAAGATCGCGGGTAGCTGGTGGGAATTTGGAAATTGAATTATAAGTTTGATCCATTTTGGGGATAATAAATTGTGGTTTTTTGATGTTTTTGGCAATTTGGTCAAATGGAATTTCGATAAAATAGACTGTATTTTTACGAATTTTGTACTTATTTAGAATATTTTGATCAATTTTTTGTATATTTTCAGCGATTTGGTTGTCATTTAACCAATTTTCAATATTGGTTTTGGCGTTTTTTGTTTCTTGTTCGTTGCCAGCAATGATAATGCCGAGGTGTGTTTCTTCTTTTTGGTGATTAAAAATATTACCGATTTCAAAGAAATTTATGGGGCTAAATGATGGGTTTTGGGCAATGGCTAAAAGCATGTCTGGGAAAAGAGAAGGTCTGAGGTATTGATATTCTTCAGAAAGAGGATTGGAAGCCTCGAGACATGTACTAGGATTAAGATTGGCGTCGAGAAGATTTTTAGCAGATAAAAATGAATAACCGTCTATTTCATTGAAGTCTAAATCAACTAAAAGATCTTTAGTTGATTCGATTTGATAATATGGCGATTGGCTGGTTTCGACTTCCACTTTTGAGAGTTGGGTCTTGGGCATCTTGTCGACAGGATAAAATCTTCCGATTTCTTCGATGATATCTTCTTTTATTTTTAGATCAAACCGCCAGCTTGGCGAAGATGATATATAATTATCGTCTTTTTTGGTTGTTTGTATACCGAGATTTTTAAGATTATTTAGGACGATTTTTTCGTCCAAATCGATGCCGAGAAGTGAAGTGGCATTTGATAATTTCCAGCTGATATCTTTTGGTTTGATTTCTTCATTTTTAATATCAATAAGTTCAGTAATTTCTCCGCCAGCTAATTGTAAAATAAGTTCGGCTGCAAGATCGAGATATTGTTTGTTTTTTTCAAAGTCGACTCCCCTTTCGTATCGGTAGGAGGCTTCAGTGGTATATTTGATCGTTTTTGCGGATTTTCGAATCAAAGATGGGGGGAATACGGCTGCTTGAATCATAATATTTTGGGTATTTTGGGTTGTATCAGAAAGTGCTCCACCCATAATGCCGACAAGGTCGACAAGTTGGTTTTGGTTTTCGGCAACGATCACATCTTCGTTTACGGATCTTTCAATTTGATCTAATGTCGTGACTTTTTCGCCTTTTTTACCACGGCGAATTATAAACTCGCCGGATAATTTATCTAGATCAAAAGCGTGAAGCGGCTGGCCGGTTTTTATCATGATGAAATTGGTAATATCGACGATATTATTGATTGAGCGAATTCCGACAGAGGTTAGTTTTGATTTTAGCCAATCCGGCGACTCGCCTACTTTGATGTCTTTGATAATATAAGCGGTAAAGCGAGTGACGAGGTCTTTGTCGTAAGTAATATTTAATAATTTTTCGTTTTTAATTTTTAATTCTGGTTTTTCCAGAGGTAAAAGTTCGCTATTTGTGAGGGCGCAAAATTCACGGGCAACGCCGTAAATTGAGAGCCAGTCGGATCTATTGGAGGTGACTTCAGCGTCCATGACGTCGTTTTTTATCTCTTCAATGGTCAGACCACCGAGAGTTAAAACTTGAGCGATTTGTTCATTTGATAAATCTGTTTTGATATATTCTTTTAGCCATTTAATAGGTATAAGCAACTTTGCTCCTTTCGGTCGCAAGCAATTTAAAATTTAAAATTTTCAAACTTCAGGGTTAGAATTGGTTGAGGAAGCGAAGGTCATTTTTGTGGAGTAAACGGATATCGTCGATGCCGTAATAGCTCATTACAAATCGATCAAGGCCGATGCCAAAAGCATAGCCTTGCCATTCGTCGGGATTTAATCCCATATTTTTCAAAACGATCGGGTGGATCATGCCGGCGCCGGCCATTTCCATCCATTTACCTTTCCATTTTAAATCCATTTCAACACCTGGTTCGACAAATGGAAAAAGATGCGGACGAAATCTGACTTCTGTGTCTGGGCCGAGTAGTTGTTTGAAAAGATGGTCGAGTGTCCCTAATAAATCTGTTAATTTAATATCTTTATCGATGACAAAGCCGTCGAGTTGATAAAAGATGGCCTCGTGAGTTTGGTCGGTTGCTTCATTTCGATAAATTTTGCCGGGCATGATAAATCTGACTGGAGGCTGGCGATCTTTCATGGCGCTGGATTGTAGAGCGGTGGTGTGGGTGCGTAAAAGATCGCCATTTTTTAACCAAAAAGTATCTTGAGCGTCGCGTGATGGATGGTCTGATGCCACATTTAGAAAATCAAAATTTGTCCATTCACTCTCAACTTCAGACCCGGTAAAAACTTCAAAACCATTTTTTTCAAAAATCGATACGAGATTTCGGATGAATTGGGTCATTGGGTGGAGATGGCCTTTATTTTTGAGCGGCGGTTGGTTTGTCATAATGTTTTCCTTTAAAATATAATTCGGATACGGCGATAATTATGATGATTAAGATAGCATCGGCTAAATTTAATATATGAAGCAATTTAAGAGCCAGTAATAGGGAAACAGTGAGACCGGTCATGACGCCATGTCGGCTGGCAATTGTCAGGGGGGTGAAAATCATGGCGTTTTTATTGGTACGGATGCGGATAAAATATTCGATTAATGTATGGAGACTGGAAAGCCAGAGAAAAAGACTGGCAACAAAAGCGATAAAAGTTAATTTGTCGGCTTGATCAGGGTCAATATTGAATAAAATTACAATCCAAATACCGAGTGTACAGAGCCAGAGGCTGAAAATGCTAAATAATGTTCCTCTTAGTTTCATTTCATTTTCTCAATAAGTTCTTCGACATGATTGACTGTTTCATCGTCTTGAATAAATTTTAAGCGCGGAATGTGTCGAAATCGTATACGTGGGCGCAAGAGTTGATTTATTTCATGAGCGTGTTCGCTGATTTTTTCGACGGCTTTTGGATCGCCGTCAATCCAGACTCGTGCGATTCTCAGGTCAGGGGCGATTTGGACATCTGTTACAGTAAAAATACCCCATTCTTCTCGGGCCATTTCGATAAGAATGAAGCTAATTTCATGTTTGAGTGTTTCGTTGACTTTTTCTAATCTATTTATCATAATATTTGTATTTCAATTATTTTTTGTACTATTATTATACCATAAAATGTTGGATATGGGAATTATATCAATATTATAAGATTATCTAATGCTATGAAATTTATTTGGTTATATGATCGAGTAAATTTAGAGAAAGGAGAATTTATGGAAATGTCTGAAGAACAAAAAGAGATGGCGGCCCGGGCAATGATTCTAGGGGTAATCGTTGGGTTGATGATTGCGCCACAATCCGGGGAAGCGACAAGGAAACAGCTTCGATATAAGATCGAAAAGATGAAAGATAAACTGCGGGAAAAAATCATGGAAATTTCAATGATGGATAAGGAAGGTTATATGGAAAAAGTTGATGAGTTTTTGCAAGGAGCTCTTGAGGAGGGTGAATTAGAAGCTGATGAAGTGCCGGTCGTAAAGGATGGTTTGATGGAGCTGTACGATAAAATTCAAGAGGAATGGGCTTAAAATTTACAAATATCAAAAAGAGGAAATGATGGCATTTCCTCTTTTTGATATAATCTTATATTTATTTACAGATTAATTATTGTCGTATTTTTCGACGAATTTTTTGATAGCATCAATGTTTTCCAGGACTAATTTGGCTTTTTTGACACCGAATTGAAAGGGATATTTATCTTCTTCGTCATTTTTCAGGACGATCATTTTGTTTCCTTTGAATTCGGATTCTTCTACGATAGACATGGTTGGACCTCCTATTAATTATTATTAATTCTATTGTATCAGAATATATAAATAATTATAGTACTGTTTTTAATATTAGATTTTACTTAGGTCTAAAAATTCATCAAATTTTAGTTGGCTGACGAAGTCTGGCATGTGACTGACCATGATCATGGCGCCTTCGTATTCGTTGAATGCTTTGGCGATGATCGGTAGGTGACGGAAATTGATGTGGTTGGTTGGTTCGTCTAAAATAAGTAACCCGGGTTGCATGAGGGTCAATCTGGCAAAGGATAATAAACCTTTTTGACCTTCGGACAATTGACCGACTTTGCGGCCCATCAGGTCGCCAGTGATCAGGAATCCGGCGGCGATGGCGCGCATAGTTTGAATATCGGTGCCTTCTAAAATAACACTCAAAAGAGAATCGTAGACTGTTTGGTCGAAATCAAGATTTGAAAAGTCTTGGCTATAATAAGCGACGCGCGTTTCATCTAAAATGATGGCGTGTTCGTGATTGTCGGAAACTAAATTGCGTAGAAAAGTACTTTTACCAATTCCATTTGGACCAGTAACTAAAAGGTGGGAGCGTTGGCGAAGAATTTTATTGACTTCTTTAATAGTTGGTTGATGGTCACGAATTACTTTGACAGCTTTAATGGTGACAATATCACCAATTATTTCTTGGGATGGAATGGTAAAGTTGCGAATAGTTTTGTCATCGCGGCGAACATCAACCATGCTTTCTTCCATTTCGGCGGTTTCGTCTTTGAGTTTTTTGGCAAGTTTTCGCATTTTTCCACCTTTGTTGGCGAAAAAGTTCACTTTTTCCTTGCGATCGATGATAGAGCGCTTAAGCTGGGCATTTTCTCTTTGTTCGCGTTCGACTCGTCTTTCGATATCTTCAACTACTGAATAATAATCGCCGACATAACTTTCAATTTCGTGGGTAAAAATATTTAGATAAATAACGCCTTCGGTAAAACAATTCAAAAAGTCGGCGTCATGGGAAATGACGATCACGGTTTTATTGTACACGACTAGAAATTCGATCAGATGGTCAATACCTGCTTGGTCGAGATTATTGGTTGGCTCGTCGAGTAATAAAATGTCGGAGTTTTGGATGAGGGCAAATGCTAATAGGAGTCTAGCTTGTTGGCCGCCAGAGAGTTCGCCTACTTTTCTATTGCTCGGTACATCTAAATTTACAGCTGTCATTACTTTATGCATTTTGCTTGCTAAATCTGGCTGCGGTTTGTCAAATGCTTTGGCAAAGTATTCGGTAATCGTCAGTTCAAGATCTTCGCGAGCGATAACTTGTTTTGCAGTTGCGATGGTAGTTTTGTCGTCGATTGAGACGCGGCCTGATTTGGGCTTCTGCTCTTCCATGATCAAAGCGAACAAAGATGTCTTTCCTGCGCCATTTTGGCCCATCAGCGTGATCTTGGAGCCTCTGCGGACACTAAAACTGGCCTCGTGCAAAAGAGGCTTGTCGTTTTGGTAACCAAAGGTTACTTCATCAAATCTTAAGATTACTTCATCATTCATATTATTACATCCCTGGCAATTAAAAAGGGCGCGATATACGCCATCGCTAATTATTATAGCAAATTTAGAGGAAAATGTACAGAGCTTATTGGATCTCTTGGGCTAAGAATTGATAGATGCGGACCATGGCTAGGGTGTCGAGTTCGCAGTATTTTAACAGGTCGGCGAGGATTTTTTCCTTCTCCCCTGCCCGCTTGTTTTCGAGGACTGATTCCATCCAGAGCCGCTGGGCGGCGCCGCCGGCGTGAATGTCGAGATCT
>VFKW01000021.1 GCA_009885355.1 Candidatus Berkelbacteria bacterium | reverse complement strand
CCTGAACTTGTTTCAGGGTCTGTTCACGACTGCGGAAGTTGTCAAGCACTCTGAAACAGCCTTTATATTTAATTAGGGAGCAATTCCAATGTCTTGCCCACCTCTGCCGGTGGATTTATCCAGACGGCGCTGGGTAGTTTCGGCGGCTCAGGTTGTTTTCGCACGAACCGCTCTGGGTGTTGTCTGTAGGCTTTCTGGAGCGTCTCCAGTCTTGCCTGAGTGACCGATTCGGCCAAACCATAGTGAACAACCTCCGGGGTCAAAAGAGCAATCCCCGAATGATGATGTTCTTTGTTGTACCAATCGAAGAAAGCCCCACAGAATCCTCTGGAATCTTCAATTGCGCCGAATTGCTTCGGAAAGTCGGGTCGGTATTTCATTGTCTTGAACTGACTCTCAGAAAACGGGTTGTCATTTGACGTATACGGGCGAGAGTGCGTCTTTGTAACGCCGAGATCAGAAAGAAGCATCGCCACGCACTTAGATCGCATAGATGAGCCACGGTCAGCATGAATCGTCAGGCAAGTCGGATCCGCTCCCTGTTTGCGAATTGTCTCGCTTATAAGGCGCTTCGCAAGTTCTGCGTTTTCGCGATGAGCTACCATCCAACCGACAACATATCGGCTGAACACGTCCATTATCACATAGAGATAGAAATAGCTCCATTTCGTCGGACCCTTAAGCTTGGTTATATCCCAGCTCCAAAGTTCGTTTGGTTTCGTAGCCAGTAGTTCCGGCTTCTCGTAATGAGCGCGCTTCGCCTGATTCCGGCGCTCTCGCACCTCTTTATTTGCTTTAAGAATACGATACATAGTGCGCATAGAGCAATGATAGACGTCTTCATCAAGAAGCGTGGCATAGATCTCCTGTGGCGGCATATCCACAAATCTCTCTGAGTGCAAGACATCAAGAACTTGCTGGTTTTCATCGTCCGTTAGTGCGCGCACCGACTTTACTGGTTCCGTTTGCTGCTTGGGATGTGCTTTGCGCTTCCAGAATCGATACGCCGACACCCGCGCCACACCCAAAGCCAGGCAAGCCTGAGTCCAGTTAGTAATGGATGCCAGTTTCTTTGTGGCTTCCATTATTTCTCCCCTTCGTTGGAGACTCCCGACGGGGATATCCCGAGAATCTCGCATAAGTTTTTTTGGAACTCAATAATCAGTTCGGCTTGCTTGAGCTTCTTGTTAGATCGCTCAAGCTCACGGCGTAATTTCTCAACTTCGGGTTGGAGAGGGTTCTTTGTAGGCTTGCGACCGCGTTTGTCGTCAGCGAGCGCCTCTTCAGCTCCCTGCCTGTATCCTTTACGCCATTTTGATAGGTGAGACGAATACAACCCCTCGCGCCGCAACAACGCCCCGATCTCGCCTGACTGACTGCACGCATCAGCTTTGCGCACAATCCGCGCT
>VFKW01000111.1 GCA_009885355.1 Candidatus Berkelbacteria bacterium | reverse complement strand
TAATGTTTAAACATTAAAAAATTTGGAATATATTGAAAATTGAAAATTGCGTGCTGTGCGCGGTCGTGGTAGGGGAGCGTTCTGTATGCAGTGAAGCTGCTGCGTGAGCATGTGGTGGAGCGTACAGAAGTGAGAATGTTGGCATGAGTAGCGAATTAGCCGTGTGAGAAACACGGCCACCGAATGCCTTAGGTTTCCCCCGCAACGGTAATCGACGGGGGGTTAGTCGGTCCTAAGCGTAATGCGATGGACAACAGGTTGATATTCCTGTACTACGATAGTTTTACCTCTAAATGACGCGGACCGGAGGTTTCACCTAGCTATGGCTATGTTTTGTGAAGCTGAAGGTTTGACAAGAAAAGTCTAGAATCAATTAGCTATCGTATCCGTACCGCAAACCGACGCAGGTAGGCGAGGCGAGGAGCCTCAGGTGATCGAGAGAACTCTCGTTAAGGAACTCGGCAATAAAGCGGGCGTAACTTCGGGATATGCCCTGCCTAGTTTAACTAGGCCGCAGCGAAAGACACCCAGGCGACTGTTTACCAAAAACTTAGGTCTCTGCAAACCCATTGTGGGAAGTATAGGGGCTGATGCCTGCCCAGTGCTCGAAGGTCACGTGGATGGTTGACTCCGCTATTTATAGCGGCGGAGGCTTGAAATTAAGCCCGAGTGAACGGCAGCGGTAACTATTAAGGTTAGTAGTTATAAAATCTAGCTAAATGCTGGAAACTCTCGTTAGGCCATTGGTAGGTCATAGAATAGTTGACTATGCCTGAAAATTCAATGGATAGAGACAATCAGCAGGAAAGACTCCAAAGGAGGTAATATGAGTGAAAGCTGGCTCAAACAAATTCCAGACGAAATAGGTTTCTATTTGGCTGGATTTACCGATGGTGAAGGTAGTTTCAATGTTTCTTTGAGAAATAAACCGGATTATAAGAGCAAATGGCAAGTATGTCCATGCTTTAATGTTTCTCAAAAAGATATTACTATCCTCACACAAATGAAACGATATTTAGGATGCGGACAGATTAAAAAAAGAAAAGATGGCTTATTTATGTTTGAAGTAGGTAATTATGCAATGATTACTGAAAGAGTAATTCCATTTTTTCGCAGATTTAATTTTAGATCGGCTACCAAGAAAAGAAATTTCTCGATCTTTCGTGAAATCATTGATTTGATGAACGGAGATCATTTAACTGATGATGGTTTGAAAAAAATCATCGAATTAAGAGAGAAATTGAATGAAGGTGCCGGACGGACCCGAAAATATAGTTTTGAAAATATTTATGGAGAATCCTCAGAGACTACACGCTAGACTCAATAGAGATATTGGGATGATATAGTCCGATCTGCATAGAGATATGCAGGGCCGTAAAACCGGCCGTAACAAGAATGAACCGTTCTATGGTAGGAATACTAACTGCCTTAGTGGGGTAATCAAACCCCTCTTCGAACTTCGATGTGCCATTGGAGATGTAGAAGAAAAATCTGGCTATATGCTGGAAAATCTCCCAAATTCCAACGGGAAACCGGTTGGACTATGGAGACAATCAGCAGGAAAGACCCTGAGATTTTCGAAGGGAATCCTCAACGACTATACGCCGGACCTTACCACCACGTGGTGATAGGAAGATATAGTCTGACCTGCATGGCGACATGCAGACAGCAATCAGGAACGTTGCGATTAACATCGTAAGCGAAATTCCTTGTCGGGTAAAAAACGGAATTTGCCCGAATAGAGCCGCGAGGTTCTATCAGCAATCTGGCTAATAACGGTGAAACCCTTAAGTATAAGGGCAATACCGTGGGAAGTCGTCCTTTATTGGATTGACCCCGTAACGACTGAGTCGAAAGACGAGATCCGATAAGTTCTATCGGATAATACGCCAGCTCTTGTCTAAAAAGATACATTATGGAGTTCCAGAAAGGAGATTATGGATATTAATTCATATATTTCTGGCTTTACTGAAGGTGAAGGTTGCTTTTGTATTTCATTTACTCAACGAAAGAAGATTAAAACAAATATAGAAGTTCGGCCAAGCTTTTCAATCAGTCAGAACAAAAAAAATCTGGAGCTGTTGAAAGTAATTCATAAACATTTCGATTGTGGAGCAATTCGTTATTCCAATCGAGATAGCAATTATAAATATGAGGTAAGAAGTATTCAGGATTTAATGAATATTATTATCCCTCATTTCAAACAATACCCTCTAATTGGCGCCAAAATGCAAGATTTTGAGAAATTTTCTCAGATCTGCGAGATGATAAAGGCAAATAAACATTTAAATCAATCATATTTGGTTGAAATAATTGAATTGGCTTATCAAATCAATCTTGGCAAAAGAAAATATCAAAAAGAGGAGCTCCTAAGGTGTATGACAAGATGAAGATATAGTCTAAAGCATTAGTAATAATGTGTTAGAAGTTCCGACCCGCACGAATGGCATAACGGTCTGGGTACTGTCTCAACGAGAGGCTCGGCGAAATTACAGTGCCGGTAAAGATGCCGGTTACCCGCAGCAAGACGGAAAGACCCCGTGGAGCTTTACTACAACTTGGCATTGGGTTTTGGAATAAAATGTGTAGGTTAGGTGGGAGACGCAAGTCGAAAGATGAAACACCACCCTTGTTATTTTGAAATTCTAATCCTGTCAAAGACTCGAGACAGTGTCAGGCGGGTAGTTTGACTGGGGCGGTCGCCTCCTAAAAGGTAACGGAGGCGTACAAAGGTCGGCTAACTCCGGATGGAAATCGGAGTGATAGTGCAAACGCATAAGCCGGCTTTACTGAAAGACTTACAAGTCGAACAGTTACGAAAGTAGGTGTTAGTGATCCTCTGACGCAGTATGAGATGGTCAGAGCTCAACGGATAAAAGCTACCCCGGGGATAACAGGCTGATTGCGCCCAATAGTTCACATAGACGGCGCAGTTTGGCACCTCGATGTCGGCTCATCGCATCCTGGGGCTGGAGAAGGTCCCAAGGGTTTGGCTGTTCGCCAATTAAAGCGGTACGCGAGCTGGGTTCAGAACGTCGCGAGACAGTTCGGTCCTCATCTGCTGTGGGCGAGGAAAACTGAGGAGGTCTGTCCCTAGTATGAGAAGACCGGGATGGACGAATCTATGGTGTATCAGTTGTACTACCAAGTGCATTGCTGAGTAGCTACATTCGGTTGGGATAACCGCTGAAAGCATATAAGCGGGAAGCCCGCTCCAAGATTAGTTTTCATAGACTCCTAGTAGACTACTAGGTTGATAGGCACCAGGTGTAAGTGTGGTAACATATTGAGCCGAGGTGTACTAATTAGTCATTTTGAGATTCTATTCCCAAATTTGAGCACAGAAATACATGGTTTAAGAACTAAAATAAATTTCAAGGTTACACGTATCAATTCAATTGTCCAAATTTAATTTGTGTATTTTAGGATACAGCGTCTTGGTGGTTCTAGCGTGGTGGGTACACCCGATCCCATCCCGAACTCGGAAGTTAAGCGCCACAGCGTCGATGATACTTGGTCCGCAAGGTCCTGGGAAAGTAGATCACCGCCAAGACATTGTATCTTAGATAAAAAAACCCTTCTAACAAGAAGGGTTTTTTGTAGTTAGTAGATTGTAGTTAGTAGTTAGGGGGAGCATTATATTTGTGAATAATGAATAATGAATTATGAATAAGGAATAATGGGGCTGCATTTGTTTATTATTTGGATTGTTATATAATTAATATATAAAACTTTTTTGGAGGGATTTTGGCTGTTGCTGCATCTATACCATCTGATGGTTTGGAAACAATACTACGGCAAGATACTGGGCCGGTTCTCGGATCGGGTTTGGAGTTGCCGAAAAGTCCGGAAAATCCTGTAGATGTTAAATTTATAATGGATATTAAGGATCATACTGATCAAGATATAAAAAATTTGATCGAAAGATCAAAGCAAATTATCCAAAGTTTAGGCTTGATCAGGGAAGGATCGGAATTATTTAACGAGGAATATCAACTCAATGAAAAAGAGCAGCAGGCAATGGTTAGGATCGAATTTTTTTGTGAAAATTTGGAATTTCAAGTTAGTTCAGGCATATTGAGTGGTGAAGAGCTTACAGAGCTTTCGAAGAAATTAGAAAATGTTTATGACGACTTGATGAATGAGCTATTAGGAGTGAAAAATGAGCTCTAAAGCTGATTTACTACATAAATTGGAATGGGATCCGTTATTTGTTGCTAGCAATGAAGCTTTGAAGATGATTCGGGAGAATTTTGTTACTAAAAGTGTTGTTAGTCGTGAGATAAAAAAGTTTTCCGAGGACTTGAAAAATGGTTCGGCAACTGTGTTGCCGTCGGTTGATCGTTATAAATTAAACCTTATAAATGAAGCTCATGAGAGTATCAAAGATGGTATTTTCTCGATGCAGGATATTGAAAATTTTCAAACATATTATAAAAGAGATGATATGACAATATTTGCTACGCCTAGAGTATTGAATGCTGAGACTGAAATGGCTTGGGCGATTGTTTGTCCATTGATTGACCGGTTGGAAGGTTGGAAAAAGGTGGAAGAATTGTATTTGGCCGGAGTTTTGAAACAAAATGAATTTGATGAGGCGAAGGCGTCTTTGTTGAGCGGTGAGGCTTTTGGTTTGTCTGTTGGAAAATCAATATTTTTCTTGAGCCGAATGAAATATGCAAAAAATCGAGGGATTATTGACGAAAAAGGGTATCAAAAGGCGATTAAATTGATTCCTCTTATGAAAAAAGAAATTTTAGGTGAAGTAGAAGCTCCTTTGAGTGAAATGAATTCTGAGGAGATTTTAGAAGGAATCGAGGGCGGTGAGCAGGCGGCAATGAGAGAAGAAATCGTGGCCGAAGAATTTGCCCAGATTGATGGATATCAGGAGCAAAGTGATCCGGTTTTTGAATGGAAGAGATTGGTATTTATTTTGGCGGACGCTTGGCAGGCAACTTTAAATATCGATTTACGAGGTCTTTTTGAGTTTTTACAAACAGGCCAAGATATTGAGGTTTTACAACAGGTTCATAAGTTTTTAGTTCATTTAAACCGAGAATATGTGGCTGATGGGACTGAGGATGAAGCGAAACAGACGATTTATCATAAAAAAATTGAGAAATTTTTGGCTAGTTTGACAGTCCGACAGACTGTTGGTTGACAATTGTTTTTATATCATTTAATGTAGGATTGAGCCATGAAGAAGAAGCATCATATTATTATACTCGCAGTAGTTATACTTATTATGGGTTTGGTTGTAGTAATATCGGCTTTGGCGGGGTATAATTTATATAAATTTAGGTAGTTAGTTAAGGAGGAAAATGAAAAAAAGGTTATTTGGTGGTTTTGCAACTTTGATTTTAGGAATTGTTATGGTTGCGGGTAGTTACGTTAGCAAAGGGACTTTAAGTGCTGATGAGATGACAACTACGGCAATGCAAACAATTTCGATTTCTTTGTTTATCGGGATTGCATTGATCATTTTAAGCGCGATTTTGTTTATAAAAGCTTCCGGTACGGAGAAATAGGGGACAAGCTGGTAAGCAATAAGCTAATAAGCTAATAAGCTGATAAGCGGATAAGTAATAATCCGGTATGCAATATGCGAATAAGCTGATTGTTGGGGATATAGGGGAAAAGTGAGAAAATATATATATTTATTTAGTATTGTTTTAGTATTTGGTATTGCTTTGAATATAGTTTCAAGGTTAAATTTTTTTATGTCTGCTGATAGTGCTTTATCCCCAGAATTTAGGCAAACAGTGTCAGTAATGAGTAAAATCGGGATTGGTTTCGTGACGGCTGGAATGTGTGGTTTTACTGGGATGATTATAGTGGGGATACGAAGACAGGGGTGAGACAAATTGGTAAGCTGGTAAGTAATAAGCCCCTAAGGGGCCACATAGTGGCTAATAAGTAGTAAGTTTTAAAAAGAAGCCTTTGGCTTCTTTTTTATATGCCAGGAAACCCCGTACGTAGGAGGCAGTCACGTCATGATTCTTGCCGAGTCTCAGTACGGGGATGAATGGCATCATCTCTTGACCAAGC
>VFKW01000144.1 GCA_009885355.1 Candidatus Berkelbacteria bacterium | reverse complement strand
CTCTCTTTTAGATTAATTGTTTGAATATATGCCATAAGTTTACCCTCCGATAAACTTATTATACATCAAATTTAATTTTACTTAAAGACTAAGATGATTTGATACTAGGATATTTGGATTGGGATATTCTTTATTGATGGTATAAAAACTCTCCAAGCCTGACTGCATAGAAACAAGGTCAGTTTTGCGCTCAGAATCACGCGCTTTGGCCTTGTAGGATCGAAAGCCGACCATAGTTACTGATAACAAGATACCAATAATAGCGATGACGATTAAGAGTTCGGTCAAGGTAAAACCGAATAATTTTTTGAGATTTCTTTTATGACGATGTTTCATTTCCCCCCCCTTCTCCTCACGGAGAAACATCAATACAAAATTTATTGTTAATTTAATTGTAATACTCTCAAAAATAATTACAAGAGGGAGAATCCTTGGCGCTTAAAAATTTCCCCGCCAAAGACGATTGAACCGGATAAGATTCCGGTAGTTGCGACGAACCAGTATTCTTTTGGGATTATATTTAGCATATTAATCCTCAAATTGAAGAGCTCCTTTAGGGCAGATGTTGACGCAGGTGCCGCAGTTGATACATTTTTCTTTATCAATTTTTGGGGCGGCAAAGCCGATTTGAGTAAGTGCGCCGACAGGGCAACTTTCAATGGCTGGACAGATGTGGTTTTGGGGGCAGAGTTTTTGATTGATTGAAATTGACATAATATTCCTTTCGGTACAAGTTTATTATAACATAATATAAGAAGGAGGGCGAGGGGAACTTATTAAAATAGGGCTAGTGATTAGCTAGCCCAAATGTATTTGCCTACATATAAAGTAGATTTTGAAGGATGATCCAGTGGAGGTCGTCGGAAATTTTTTTAGGGGTCGAGGTTAGCCTTGACAAATCTAAATTTCTTGCGATAATGGCAGTAAGATAATTAACAGAAAGGAACCTCATGGCTCAGACAAAAAAAGTTTCAGAAAAAAGTACAAAACAAGAACTTTGGCAGGCTTATGATGAACTAATGGCAGGAATGAATACATTGCCGATTGAGTTTTCTGCTCCAAAAAAAGAAGAAGGGAAAGAAAATTTTATTAAAAATATCACAGATTTAAAATTATCTATAGGTGATAATCTCGATAGAATCGCAAATGATTTATTAAAAAGTTTGAACGCAGCGGAAACATTTAGACTGAATCTAGAGAAGGAAAAAGCCCAAATTTCTGAAAATATTAGTTTTAAAAAACAAGCATTGGAAACAGAGATTGCGCGGATTCAGCAAGATAATATCGATGAAGAAAATAATTATCAAAAATCCCAGGAATTAATCCAAAAAGAAAAAGAAATTGAGCGCAAACGAGAACAAGACGAATATGTATATAATCTATCTATCAAGCGACGAAAAGAAACCGATGATTATCAAGCCCAAAAAACCTTGGAAATTGCCAAACTACAAGAACGCGAAGAAGCTGTTTTGCTGCGCGAAAAAGAGATCACGCAATTGGAAAAAACTGTCGCTGATATGCCTAAAACGCTCGAAGATTCAATCGCCCAAGCTAAAAGCGAAGTTACAAAAGAATTGACGGCAAAATTTACCGCTGAAATTTCAGCTATGAAAATCGAGTCAGGACATCAAAAAGATATCCGAGATTTAAAAGAGAAAAATCTCGAGTCTATTATTAAAAGCCAAGAAGCAGAGATCGCTGCACTGAAAAAACAATTTGCAGATGCAAATAGCCAGCTCAAAGAAATGGCAGTTACGGTTATTGAGGGTGGATCAAATAAAGATAAAAATCCAACTATTAGCCCGATGATTTAAAAAAACTATAAATTACCCAAGATTTCTTCAACTTTCTTTTTTAAATCTGGTAAATCATTTTTAACGGTATCCCATATAATTTCAGGCTTGATATCAATATATCCATGAGCTATTTGGTTTCGAAGTCCGACCGCTTGATGCCACGGCAAATCATGGTATTGTTCTTTGAATTTATTGCTTAGCTCGTTTACAGATTCGCCGATTACAATTATCCGCATCAATATTGCATCGTATTCCTTGTCATTTTTGGAAAACTGATCAAAAGTGATCTCACCGGAATATTCCAGAATCTTCTCGATCGAATCACGAATATGCAATAGACGTAGTTTATTTCTTTCCATATATTTTCTTTGCCTCCGCAAATACCTCATCTTTAATATATTTATCAAGGGAGTTTTTTTCAATAAAGTCTACTTTTCTTCTTAATTTTTTCTCTAAGTGGTACTGGGTATCAAAAATTTTAAATAGGCTCAATGTTTTATTCATCTCAAAAAATAGATCAACATCACTATCTTCCTTGGCGTTTCCATGTAAAAAAGAGCCAAAGAGATAAATACTCTGAATATTTTCTTTATTTGGAGCAGTTATCATTGCTTCGTTAACTTGTGAAATAATTTCTTCTTGACTCATGATTTAATTATAGCATATTTTTTGGAATATAATATGAAAACTTTCTAAAATATATTTAAACTAATTGATGAATCTCATATGCGATCTGTCGCCATATTTTCATATTTGATTGCTGTTTCAGGAGAAGAAAATGGGGCGAGCTAGCTGCTCGCCCCAGATATTTTTTTGGTCAGACCTTTCCTTTATGGGAAGATTTTGGGAGATTTTGAAGGATGATCCAGCGAAGGTCTTCGGAAGTCTCGACTTCCCTATTGGGCGGGGTTTCGAAGGTATTGATCCCTTGAAGCGGGATGATCCTTCGAATATCTCGAAATTTTCCGTCTTGTGTGAATGACGAAATTGCTGACTCGATGATGCCGACTTTGTTATTGGCGGCGTGAATGACTGTGTCGGGGCCGGAAATGATGCCGACGTGACCGACGCCATCAGCGGGATCATCTTTATAATAGTCGATTCGACCACTACAAAATATAAGGTCGCCTGACTGCCTATTTGGCAAGTCGATGATTTGTCCTATTTCCCTCTGCTGGATCGAGCGTCTGGGCAGCCAGATGCCGGATAATCCATAGATATATTTTACCAGCGAGGAGCAATCAAGAATGGCGGGCGCCTCGCTCAATCTTGCGCCTCGATGATATTGGGAGCGGCCGACGAGGTTGCGGGCTTCGGATATAATATCCACGTTAATGACCTTGAAACCGATTGATTCCAAAATCCGAATTGCTTCCTCATCACAAATTGGCAAATTTAGCTCTTTAAAATCCACTGCGATGTGATTTGCTACGGCACGATAATTCATTACTTTCCTCCTATTTTTTAAGGTACAAAAAACCGCCCGATAAGGGCGGCCTTCGAGGCTTTGAAATACTCAAAACCCACCCTATCAGTCGGATAAGGTAATGAATCGAATAAAGCCGGACCAAGTTGTGATTTTTTTAGTTAGTAACATCAGATTTCCTTTTGGCGGAAGAGGTGGGATTCGAACCTAGGATATTTTGAACTATATACGCTACAAATATATTATATGATATAATTAGATTAATAAATAGGAGGGGTAAATGGATGAGACTATAATCAAATATATAAAGGATCAGATTGCAAAGGGCAAGACGATTTCGCAAATCATTAGTATTATGCAAGAACATCATTATACTGAAGCTCAGATCAATACTTATATTCAAAAAGCATTAAATACCCAACAGGAAATGCAGTCGCCGCCACCTCCGCCCCCGCCCTCAATTGAGACCAATTTACAGCCATCGCCTAGTCAGACTATGCCAGCTCCAGCTGATAATAATAATTCGGCTCCAAAACATTTTGATCTCACAAAAGCATTTGTAATTATCGGAGCGATTTTGATAATTGCCGCCGTTGTGATCGTGATTTATTCACAGTGGTCCGCCGCGAATCCTCTTGTAAAAATCTTATTTATGATGATTCCGATGATTTTATTGTATGGACTTTCTTATTATCTAAATAAGAATGAACGCTACAAAGAAATTTCAGATATAACTCTAGGGCTGGGCTCATTTATCCTGCCGGTAGGCATCGGCACAATAATTTGTCAGGCTAAAATAATTACCGAGGTAAATGCATTAGTAATCTTTTTGAGCGCCATACTTGCTTTACCCATTTATCTCATTTTAGAATATATGTACAAAAAATTCTTTATGAGCGCTTTTACGATTATTGCCATATTTGTAGCTTATTTTGCCTTGATTGCACAATATAATGCCAACATGGACATTACCCTTTGGCTGGCTTTCGTCTTATCAATTATTATACTGGGGCTGGGATTCTTTCTGACTAAAATGAAAATTGAAAGAACGACTTTTTATCTAATATTGGGGACGCTCGCTTCGCTCTTCTTTCTGCCAGTAGCAATGCTATATTCATTAAATAAGGATAATAGCTTAAGTGACGAAACAAATATAATAATAATTTCACTATTCGGCATATTGTATATGTGTGTCGCCTCCGGCTATTATTATTTACACAAACGATTTGAAAATAATACATTTTATTCTCTGAAGCGTCTAATTGAAGAATTATCTCCCTTTATTATTCTGTTGCCATATGTGTTTCTCGGTTTTGATGAAATAGGTTTCTCTATTTTAGCTCTGTGTATAAGTGTTGCCTTTGTTTTGGCTAGCACCAGGGTAATTATTAATACCCTACTTTATCTGGGAAGCTTGGGGATTATTATTACAATTATCACAATCTCAAGTAAGATTTTTACCGATTCAATCGGCTGGCCGATCATTCTATTTATTGCCGGCTTTGCCGCGATCAGCATTGGACTGATGATAAAGAAAATTTATCAGGAGAGAAAATCCCAGGGCATTCCGACAGTGTTGCTTGGTCTTGGAATTGATCCCCAAGTAGTCCTATCTTTAGGACCAAAACAAAAAATGAGCCCTAAAACAATCGTAGCAATCATTTTATTGATTTTATTTGGTCCGATACTATTAGTCTGGTTATTTAGCGCATTTAGGGGTTCAGTGATGGATAGCGGCAAAGTCAATATTCCAAATTCCAAAACAGAAAATTACAAATCAATTAGTAAAGATGAAATTATTCCCGAAGCGAGCGTTACTCCAGATATCAATAAATCTAATGCAGACAACTTATCAATTACCGGAGAAATTTCCGTTTATCAATTTAATTCAAATTACAATACTGATCCAAAAACAATCACAAATTATGTAGATTCTAATCGTATTGTAATTCATGGACCAAATGATTCGATGATTGATGCTATTATTGATGAAAATACAAAATTTTTTGTAAATAATACGGAACTCAACAGAGACCAAGTTTATTACGATGTCACTTATAAAAATGCTATTTTATCTTACTATAGTGATGGCCAATACAATGTGGCAAAAACAATTTCGTTTTACTAATAGGAGGGGAAATGAACAATAAAAAAACAACTATTCTCATCATTGCCGTAATTGTATTATTTTTTGTCGGGGTTGCGGTTGCCGCTGTCAAGCTGTCAAAAAATGAGGAAAAGACACAGTTTACAGTTTCGCCGATAACAAAACCATCTTCAAAAAAGCCAACAGGACTCTTTGTTAATTATTCCGACAAGGTTCAATCACTTGATCCGTCTAGCGCAGAGCCACTTGAAAAAGATATTCTTACTATCAGTAGCTTGAAAAATAATCCCAACTACTCATCATCGGAAATGCAATTGACCTATATTTCAAAAATCTCACCGGACGGTAAGTACCTGGCGGTACTTACTCCGGAACCTTTTCATATAAATTATTCTGATCAAAATCCTGAAGATAGTACGATTATCTTATATGATTTATCGGATAATACTTCTAAAAAAGTAGTCGTGGCTGCCAAGGATACTCTCATCACCTCAATTGCATGGGATTGGTCAAGTAAATCAATCGGTTTTATCACCACAAAAAGATTACAAACCTCAAATATCGATAACCCGCTAAATTGGTTTATTCCAAATCAGGAAAATTATAAAAAATATTTAAATAGCGTTGATATCACAAGCGGCAATTTCAAAACACAAGATTATCCTGAAAAATCAAAAGAATATTCGTATGGTGACGGTGCGCAGCTGCTGGCTCTAAATGGAGATACTTATTATATTTATGACCGCAGCCAGTTGATCACGCTGGTTGGAACATCGTCTAAGCTTATGGAGATTTCTGATTCCGCGTATAGCAATCTGGGCTTATATTTTTCGCCTGATTATCAGCTAGTGGCATTTCTCGATACATTCCAAATTATTTTAGTCGATCTTAAAAATAAAACGAAACAGAATTTTCAAACAAGTACGGGTAATATCCAGAGTATAAAAATTCTTGGATTCGCGATTTCTCCTGATCATCAAAGTCTAGCCTTTATCAAATCAGCTCCTTTGACTAAAGTATTGAGTGGTTCTTCGGGCAGCGCGTATTCCTCGCCTTACCAAAATGATAGCTCTAGCCCAACAACAATTGAGACTATTTGGTATTATTCCATTAAAACTAAAACATTTGAGCAGGTGCTATCCCAAAGTTTTGCTTCAGAATCATATTCATATACGAGCACTTCGTCGCTAGCGTTTTCTCCGGATAGCAGTAAATTGGATATCATAAGTTCAGAAAGTTCAGCAAATAAGCCGTTAGTAAATCAGACTCTGAGCACTTATAATATTAAAGATAAAAGCATCCAAAAAACTCCGATCCCATATATCGGATCAATAGCCAAAATTTTAACTTGGCAATAATTTCTGCCATATAATCAGTAATTGAATTCCAGATCAAGGAATTAAAATGGAAGAGAAAGAACAACAAAAATTAGACGCTGAGCTTTTTATTAAAAATATTGACAGCTACCGAAGATAAGGTATGATAAGAAATCACTGGAGGATAAATTATGCTGACATTAATTTACAATTTTATATCTGGTACAGGAAAAATAAATAATTCAAACAAGGAAGAAAAAACTTTTTTCAACCTTCCTTCTGGTGAACAAAAAAAGATTATTAATAAGGCCACTCGGCAAGCCAATAAAGAACAGCTTAAATTGGTTAATAAATCCAAAAGAGAATACCGTACTGTTAGATGAATTGAACAGGAAAGGGGCTGTCCCCTATCTACTATATTTTAATTTTAAAAAAAACATCATTTGTATCATCTTTAAATTTTTCTGGTAAGCGGGCAATCCTTTTGAAGACACTTTTTTCATAGAATCGAATGGCTCTTTTGGCGACTGGAGTGGTTCCGAGGTATATTTCTTTGAAGTTTTTATTTTTAGCAAATTCTAATAAATTATCTAAAAGATTTTGGGCTAAGCCAGTTCCTCGATACTCTTCGGCCAGATACATTCTTTGAAGATATCCTTGTCCTTCCCCTTTATCCTCAATGGCAATAGTTCCTACTATTTTACCAGAATCAATTGCTATCCAAAAATTTCCTCTGCCGAGCAGATATATTTTTTCTATCTCTAATAAATCTATTGCATCACTTTTCCACCCCAATTCATCAACTTTTATTTTCATAACAAAGTCGTAGATTTCTTGACTGTAAATTGGGTTGAATTCAATTATTTGAATTTGTTGCATAATTTGACCTTTATAATTTGTCGGGGCAATTCGGCCTAGAACCTTTGTATACCACTTGTAATTAATAAAATTCCAAATAATATAACTACGGAAATTATAAGTAAAACATTGGTAATTATGCTAATGTAATAACCCCAATTTTTCTCCCTCCACGTAATATTATAGCGATGCACGCTACTATTATAAAATATCGCTGAATATTTTTTATTAAATTTTTTTGCTGCGATCCATCCTAGGACAGAAAATACTAACACAGGTGATAGCAATAAGCTGATTGAAATAAAATTCACTGAAAATATGCTTCTAATCAATATTGGAACAAGTATCGCGCCAAATATCAGGGCTACTAGTATTTCAAGATATATAAATTTCTTTTTTTGCTCGAAACCGGCATGTGTCATTTCATATTTTAATCCGAGTGGATAACAATAAAACCATGCAGCCATAAGGGCAGCGTAAAAAAAATAAATTGCGGCTACTAAATAACTATAGATATCCATTTCATCCTCAACTCAAACCTCATTTTATCATAATATAAAAATTATCACAATCAGTAGTAATTTCTCTTGGTGGAGAATGAGGGATAGTTAAGCTGACGCTCCACCGCTCACTTTATTCACAAGTAGTAAGGGGACAGTCCCCTATTTAGTTTAATAAATAAGTACCTATAAAAATAATAACAACGGATATAATTTTTTGGATTAAGTGTTTTCTGGAAAGTTCTTCGCTGACATATTTTGGAATAAATATGGAAAAGATGAGTGCAAATAGTAAAACAAAAATAGGCTGAAATCCGTTTGATATTACTGCGACTAGCGCAAGTGGAGCGATCAAAGTAGCATAGCTGAAAATTAAGCTTGCACCAATATTCATAACTTCATTTAATGTGTTTAATCCAATTATCGCAAACTTATCCTGTTTTAGGATTTGTATTAATTCTTGTCGCCATTTTTTAACAAAAATTAGAAGTATAATCGCGGCTAAGATTAATCCAATAAATACCCAGAAACTAGAACCCCAATAGGATTCTTTAATGGCGACATATTTGAATATTAGACTGGTTAATGCGGCCATCAATGATGCACTTAACATGAGAAAAAGGATTTTATTTTTGATTTTTAATTTGGTTGATTTTAAATCGAGAGAAATTAATATACTTCCAAATATGATGAGTACGCTAGCAATCATTTGTTGAATAGATAGAGTTTCGCCAAGAAAGAAATATCCTAGAATAAAACTAAAAACAGGAATAGTTTGATAAAGCGGCACAATAACTGATGTTTCTTCTTCGGACAAAGCAAAGATGTAGAAAAGATAATTTATTATTGTTAAAGCTCCTGCCAACATAAGTAACAGAATATGATTAAATGACATAGAAATGGAGCTTAGATGCATAAACATGATGTATGGGAGAATCATCACTCCAAACAATGCAGATAAAATAATTATGGAAGCGCCACCTTGATTTTTCAAATATTTTGTAACCAAATATTTGTCAGTGTGATTTGTGATTGACCACATAAGTGGCGGTAATATTGAAAAAATAATCCAAGTACTATTCATAGGTTATCTCCCCTATTAAATGTATAGAATGTCTGTAATAAAGTTTGCACCACAGAATTATCTTATCACTAAACGCAGCTATCAGAAAGGGGGACTGTCCCCTGTTTACAAGGTTAAAAGCAAGGTTCCAAGGGGAAATTGCGGGACAGTACAGTCTAGAACCTTTGACCGATTTCGGTGCACCATTTCTAAAGAAAGCATACCATAAAATAAGACAAAAATGGGACAGTGTTTGGGGGGTATGAGAATTCTTGTACGAATGTACTATCTGAGATAAAAAAATAGCTCACCGACCATAAGGTTAGTGAGCTCGTGAGTATGGATGTGATACCGCTGTTTAGTCTTATTCGGACGATTCTGTAACGATATCGAGCACGATCACGCCGAGTTTTTCCTTGTCCGGCGGGTAGATCTCTTTTAGTAGAGCTAGAACGGCATCTCTATCCAAGCCGGGAGCTATCAGCTGAGCGTTCTCCACCTTGATCATGTCGGTGAACGATGCGTATGTCCGTACGCCATTAACACGGATAGTCATTTCATCCGAATGAGTGGAAAGTATGATACGTTCACCGGGCTGGATGGTCCTGATGTTGTCGTATCCAACTCTGACCTCCAGGGTCTTTTCCCCGGCCTTGATCAGATTGAAATATCGCGACTTTACTCGCATTTGCCTCATTAGGTCGCCTCCTATCGTGTAACTCCATTGCTGTGTTACATATTCATCGTGGTATGCCGCTGGCATTGCCGCATCCAGCTTCCAACCCATTCGCTGAAGCGATATGGTCTGCTCAACCGTTGGCACGATATGAATATACAGCTTGTGCCCGTAAGGCTTGAGCAGAAAAGGTATGTCGGTCAGAAGCGCCTCAAAGGCCTGCAGGGTTCTGGATACTAATGGCATAACCTTTATCGGCTGACCCTTTTTAGGGGTTGCGCCAGCGATGCCTAGGACTCTATGATCCCTGTCAATCGCCAAGTAGATAAGCTTGAACTTGAGATTGATATCTCCGGAGTCGCGTCGATGGTACCCTTCGTAAAGGCCGTCCAGCCAAGCTTCGTTAATTCCACCGAAGAATTTCGGCAGAGTTTCCAAGATAAGAGCTGATGCCTGATCTCTGAAGCACTCCTCAAACGGAACTACAGAGATGTTTGTCTTATCGAACTTCTCCTGAACCAGATTGCTAGCTAACAGTTTGTAAAGCATCAGCTCTTTAATATTTGCCTTATAGTGACTGTCTGAGCTGCCGGCAACGACATACCCTTTTCGCCGGAAAAACTGCAGCGCCGAATGATTCTGCTCAGCTACCGTGCAGTACATCTGCCTGGCTTCCATCTGTCTGGCGTAGTCCTCGGCGAATTGAAGCAGCGCGCTCCCGATCCCCGAATGACCTCTGCATGAGGGGGCGACAATCAATGGACTAATCTTGTAGGTGCCCTGCCTCTTACCGACGACATGGACCATACCAATTATTTCGCCTGACTTTTCCGCCACGAACATCCTTTGTTCAAACGAGAAATGTCCGACTCCATCCCGGCCCCCCTTGACGTGCGCATCAATGATTCTGCCTGCATGCGCACTATGATCACCGTCATAATAAGGGGCCAAAGCGTTTTCCATCAGATCGACAATTGTTCTACGATCTTTTTCCTCGGCGGGTCGAATCGAATTTGCGGATTCTTTCATGTTTTTCAAGTGCTTGTATCCTCCTGTTTTTCACTAAGCTCTACAATCGAGCTTTGCGTGAATAGGATAGTACCAAAAAACTCAGTACTGCTGAGTATTGTATAACAAATATAAGGTTTGGTCAATAGGGAATAACCCTAAATTAATTTTACTCTAATCCCAACCACAGAATATTTTTTTTCCTGATCTAAAGTATAAAATTTATGAAGATCATCAAGTATGTCTGATTTAGTTTCAACACCAAAAGAAGTCGCAGGAAAAGTCGCAACTAAATCCTCAAAAGTTGAGTAATTTAATAACTCTTGAATTTCAGACCTTATGGTAATTCCAGGTTCGTCTGTCCTTGAAAACTCAATAATATCTCCAATTTTCATTATCCTTCTTTTTTCATCAAACAAACGGCATTCGATAGTTTTCGATCCGTCTTTGATTTTTTCAAAATATTTTGGATGTAAATTCATTTTATATATCATGAAAATATTATATCACCTTCTGGATATTTAAAAAATTCAAGTTAGATAGGCTATGGCAGTATTTACTGAACAAAACCCGAAGTTATCCACATATGACAAAAACCACGTAGCACAATATGTTCAAATAAATAGTCCTTTGAGAAGCTGACGAGGTAAACCTCCGGCCCAACTGATTGGACAACTTTATCTCAAGATCTCCTCGTCTGAGCGTTTTAAAAAAAATGCCTAG
>VFKW01000015.1 GCA_009885355.1 Candidatus Berkelbacteria bacterium | reverse complement strand
CGCGGTTAATAAACAGGAAGCTTACGAATGGATAAAAAAATGCTTAGTTTATCATCGCTGGAAACATTTAAAACGAAAAGAACGCGGACTTTTACGTGCCTACATTGAACGAATGACCGGCTATTCACAAGCTCAAATTGGACGACTAATTATTGACTGGAAAACTATCGGACGCATTAATAAAAAAATTTACATACGTGAAAAATTTCATAAACATTACACACATGAGGACATCATTTTGCTTGCCAAAACCGATGAAATCCACGACACTTTATCCGGTCCGGCAACTGCTAAAATATTGAATCGGGAATATGAAATTTACCACAAATTAGAATATATTCGTCTATCGAAAATTTCCGTAGGCCACATTTACAATTTACGCCATAGTCAAACGTATGGAACGATCACTACTCTTTTTGTTCACACCCATCCTGTGACAGTCAATATTGGCCAAAGAAGGGCGCCTGTGCCCAACGGGAAGCCTGGCTATATTCGTGTCGATACAGTTCATCAAGGAGACTCGCCAACTGAAGAAAGATGGTCGGGATGATAAAAGTTCCGTCAAATATCGTCGATCGACGATATTTGACGGAAGAATACCAAGATATAGCCTGTTATGGAGAGGAATTATTAAATATTTAGAGGTTTTAACTCCTTAGAAATGCGAGGTGTTTGGGGGTAATACCTTTGGAGATTATTTTTTCCAGTAGGCTATGTCGTTTAGGGTGTTCCAGCGGGATTGTTTTTCACTCCATTTGATCGGGTCGCCGAGTTTATATGCGGCGGTGCCTTGACGGGGGGAGTATTTGTTGATGTAGGCGGCGTGGAAATTTATTTGTTTGAATATTTCGACGGTTTCTTGAAAATCTGCTTCGGTTTCGCCGGGGAAACCGACGATGACGTCGGTGGTTAGCTGAACTTCGGGGATTTTGGTTTTGATTTTTTTGACGAGCGCCAGATACTGTTTTTTGGTGTAAGGGCGATTCATGGCTTTTAGGATTTTGTCACTGCCAGCTTGAAGTGGGAGGTGGATTTGTTTTTTGACTTTATCGCAAGTTTTGATGGCGTCGATGACTTCGTCGGTCATGTCTTTGGGGTGGTTGGACGTGAAGGCGATTTGAAAATCGCCGGGGAGGTCGTTGAGAGTGCGGAGGAGGAGGGGGAAGCCGGAGGAAAGTAGTTGGTAGTTAGTAGTTGGTAGTTGGGAAGGGGACGATTCCTCCACTGCGGTCGGAATGACAAGGGGGAGATCCTGAAACGAGTTCAGGATGACAGG
>VFKW01000022.1 GCA_009885355.1 Candidatus Berkelbacteria bacterium | reverse complement strand
GTAATTCTGACCGAGGGCGAGAAGATGCTCCTCACACCTACATACCACATTTTTGATATGTATAAGGTGCATCAGGATGCCACAATGCTGCCAATTGATCTCACCTGCGGTGAGTTCGAGTCGGGTGATACCAAGCTGCCGATGCTGAGCGGGTCTGCTTCAATCAACGCCGAGGGTACGATTCATGTGACCCTCTGCAATCTCGATCCGAACAACGCAGCCGAGGTTTCAAGCGCGCTCCACGGTGTAAAGGCTTCCAAAATCAGCGGGCGAATATTGACTGCCGACACGATGCAAGCCCACAACACATTCGATGCGCCCAATACCCTCGAGCCAGCCGATTTCAACGGCGCTAAGCTAGTTGCCGACGGCTTCAGCGTGAATCTGCCGGCGAAGTCTGTTGTTGTTTTGGCGATTGGTTAGAAATGCTCTATAATATGGATACACAAAGAATCTCTTAGTTGAGGCGATACAAGATTGAAAATGCTGCTAAATGACGTAGAAATCCGCGTTTTGGGATCATTGGTGGAGAAAGAGATTACCACGCCGGAGTATTATCCGCTGTCTCTTAACTCCTTGGTAACTGCGTGTAATCAGAAATCGAACCGTGAACCGGTGGTTTTATACGATGAGGCAACAGTCACTGCGGCCTTGGATACTCTTAGAGAAAAAAACTTGGCGATCGTAGTGAAGAACCGCGACAGCCGGGTTTTGAAGTATGATAATTACTTTGCCGATGGCTATGGTTTGTCTGCTGAGGAGTCCGCAGTGATGAATGTGCTGATGCTGCGCGGACCGCAGACCATTGGGGAAATCCGTATCCGAGCCGAGCGAATGCACGATTTTAGCTCGCTGGAGGAAGTCGAGAGCATCCTTGACGGGCTTGCTGATAGGGAGGACGACCCGCTTGCGATGAAGCTGCCTCGGCAAATGGGGCACAAGGAATGCCGCTACGCTCATTTACTTGCGGGTGAGGAAGGAATCAGGCTGCCGGAGAACGCCGGACAGGCAGGTGGAGCAATAGATGGTGAAAGAATCAATTATCTTGAACAACAAATAGAGTGTTTAAGGCAAGATTTGGACGATCTAAAGAGCCATTTTGCTGAATTTTGTAAGCAATTTGAGTAAATATTTGCGTTTTAGCAGGTTGCATGGTATATTAAGCGTTGAATCAACGAAGGCGCATCGGCGTCAAGGTCTCGCGTGGATTGCTTTATTTCTCTACGATTGATCGAATTCCGCTTGGTGGTGATTTATTACCACGTGCCCCCGTTGAGAATCCATATGGGGAATCCCCAGAAAGAAGGCAATCAATTGGCCAACAAATCACTCTACGTGGGCAATATGCCCTACAACGCAACCGAAGATCAGCTTCGCACTATGTTTGAGCCTTTCGGCCCAATCGCTGAGGTCAGAATAATCGGCGACAAGGGCTTCGCTTTTGTCGAAGTTCCTGAAGAGAGTATGGCAGCCGCTATTGAGGCTACCAATGGTCAGGATATGGGCGGCCGTACGTTGACCGTTAACGAAGCTCGTCCTCGAACCGAGGGCGGCGGCGGTGGCGGCGGCGCTCGTTCCGGTGGCGGCGGC
>VFKW01000181.1 GCA_009885355.1 Candidatus Berkelbacteria bacterium | reverse complement strand
GGCAAGAAGCAAAAGAATTAACATTAATATTTTCAGCAATTGTCAAAAAGAAATAGTTTGATATTTGAAGTTTGAAGTTGATTTGACATTTGACATTGCCTGCCTGCCGGCAAGGCAGGGAAATTAGGATTTGCCTGGAGGCTGTTATAAAAATTCCGGTTACATATTTGATCTTAATTATTTTGGCGGTGATGACGCTCGGGGTTTTGCGATCTCAAATAAATAATATAAATGTCCAAGCGACAAGAGAAGCGAAAATTCAAGATGAAAAAAATGTGGCTTTATTTTGTCAAAAGGCTAAAAATATCAAAGATTTAAGCTTTGCGATGAAGCGAGGGATGTTGTTTTTAAAACTAAAGAGATACAGGGAAGCTTCGGCGATTTTGGATCAAGCGACAACTTTAGATAATAACTATCGAGACAGCTGGTTTTGGGCCGGATATGCGAATTTAAAAGACCTAGAAAATCGACAGAAGGAATTGCCGAGAAAAGACCAGGATGTGATTTTGACCAGGTCAAAGACAGATCTGGCGGGGGCACAAAGGATCGATCCGCTATATCCACAGACGAGCCAGCTGATGGCGGCGATCAGTAAAGGTGAAAATGATGACAAGGGCAAAAGCTTGTGGTATGCTCGATATGAGACAGTTTCGGGCAAGAAATCAAATATGATTGAAATGACGAAAAACAACCCATAATACTGTAGTTAGCCCCAAAGGGGCCCCTTCGGGGTAGATGGTAGATAGTAGCTAGGGGAGAACGAATGCCAACGGCCGTCATTCCGGTCGGGATGGGTTCCCAGAACTGCCTGCCGGCAGGCGGGGAATCTAGGAAACTTTATAGCTGGATCCCCGACCTTGCCCGCCGGCAGGCAGGTGTCGAATTTCATTCGGCTCGAGGATGACAAATAACAATTTTAAATAGATAAACTCTTGGAGGGGTTTTGAAAATATTTAGTAAATTTATTATTGGTTTAATTCTTATTCAAACCGTTTTTTTTAGTGGGTTAAATAGTATACCTAAAGCGAAAGCGGCGGGTGATTTAAATTTTTCTATTCAAGTTGACACCAGTGCAAAAGATCCAGACCCGACTCGGAAAAATGGGGCTAAAGTTATTATTTCTTGGACGAAGCCCTCAGGAGTAGGTGCTGGAAATGGTTATAGCTGGCATCTATGGCTAGATCAAACAAATGGTTCATTTAGCGATAATCGACAGATGAATGTCGACAATCTAAGTCAGTACTGGGATTATATGGATTGGGGCGGTCAATATAAAGTAAGAGTAGCGCTACTATTGGATGACAATGCAAATGGAACTGTCTCTACGGGCCAGACGATGGCTAATATAGCCAAAGAGAAAACATATAATTT
Source organism: Candidatus Berkelbacteria bacterium (assembly GCA_009885355.1). GTDB lineage: Bacteria > Patescibacteriota > UBA1384 > VFKW01 > VFKW01 > VFKW01. Next base: position 3,457 of record VFKW01000181.1, on the reverse strand, counting down.
TACGGTACCAAGCCAAGCTCCGTCTATTGCTCCGGCAAAGACTGATGGGACATGTCCACTTAATGTAAAAATGGTACAAGAAGATTTTATTGATGAACAATCAACCGTTCATTTCGTTTGGCCAAATCAAACTGGAGCTTGCGCCGGATATGATAGTGCTGACATAACAGGTCCTGGCGGAATAAGTGATGAATACACAAGCTCTCCTTACAAACTTAGCAATGTAGCACCAGGTAGCTATGTATTTACTACCGTCGGTAAAGGCGGTAAGACCATATTAACTTATGATCCAAAAAAGAAAGTTCTAGGAAGCCGGTCTGGCGAAGATCAGGATGGCAAACCGATTACAGAAACTAGCACAAATGATACAAAAAACAGCGGAACTGCAAAAGATTCAACAGCTAATGGATGCTATCAAGGTACTTGGAAAGTTTTAGCCGGAGTATTAGATCCTCTGGGTACAGCAATACAAAAACTCCAGTGTTTAATATTGGAGGGATTTGGAAATGCAATGACTAGCGTGACAGGATGGATTCAAGGGATTATGGGTATATCAGCAATATCTCCAACTCTGACTAGAAATACTACCATCTCTAGTAGCGGAAGTGTGATTCACCCAAAGGCTGATTTTATCTTGGATATTTGGGATACAATGAGAATGTTTATTAATGTATTTTTGATATTTATTATTATTTTAGTGGCTTTTTCAAATATTTTCCGTATAAATATAGATAAATATGCTATTAAAAAAGCACTCCCGGGGATGGTGCTGGGAGTGATCTTGGCCAATTTCAGTGGTGTGATCTGCAAAGTGATATTAGATGCCAGTGAAATTTTATGTAATTTTGTGACTGGCAGCGCAGTTGGCGGACCAACAATGGTAGTGATAAATGCTTTTGGGTCAGTCACACTAAATTCACTCCTGGCATTGACAAAATCTACATTAGGAGTAGGAATCCTTCTTGCGCCGTTTATCCTTATACTAGTTCTTATCATCCCAATGTTGTTGGCCGGATTACTCTTTTTATTCATAATGGCACTCCGAGTAGGGATTTTATTTACTCTATATGCGATATCTCCACTTGCCTTTTTAGCCTTGGGCTCGCCAATGACGAGCGGACTTTTCAAGAAATGGTGGGATGATTTTGTCAAATGGGCATTTGTGCCGGTCATGATGTTCTTCCTACTTTGGATAGTAGGGCAGATAACGGTTTCAAACAATATTGGGACTACCTCTCCAACTTGGGACATGATAAAGACAATTATGGGGATTGCCTTAATCTGGACGGCGATATTTTTGCCATTTAAACTGAAAGGATTTATCGGCGGAGCAGTAGCAGGGATGGCTGCTAGCAAGATCGTAAATCCTGGACTCAAATTTGCCGGAAACCAAGGGCTGGGAACATGGGAAAAATATGCAACTGACAAAAAATTAGGCGCATGGGCGACGCCTCATCTGGGTCTTAAAGGATGGGTGAAAAAGGGAGATGAATCTAGGGCTTCAAATAGAGCAATTAGAGAGGCCCAAGGAGAAGATCTAAAGGATGATGTTTTCAACAGAAGAGGCGGATTTTGGGGAATAGCGAGAGATGTTCAAAGGGGACAAGGTCGTCAAATTCTCAGAGAATTTAACACTAGAGAGTCAGGAGATCGCCAAGCACAGGTTAAAGATCAATTGGCTAGGAAAAAAGGCACGGAAAAGGCTGATTTTGGAAGAGATGAACATATTCATAGCCAAAATCGATTAGGCAATGCTGACCCGATAGGCCCTAATCAAAGGGTGCGCCAACTTAGTGAAGACGAACTAAGAGAGGTTGAAGCGAGTGATATGGCATTAGCTAAAACAAAAGATATTAATGAAAAATTTAAAACAGTGATGGCATATCATAAATCTGCAAACAACATGAGTCTTTCTCCTACACAAAAACTTGAGGCTGCAAAAAGTCGAGATCAGGCTGTGCATGCGATGCAATTTAAAGATTGGTCAGAATTTGAAAAAAAAATCGTGAAAGCACCTGGAGGAATAACAGGCAGAACGGCAAAGGCAAATTACTTTGTTCAACAATACGGGGATGATCGGGGTAGACACATGTATAGATTATGTTCTGATATATCTGTTGACCAAGGAGATGATAGCTGGCATGGCGGAACGAGAATCAACCCACAAACCGGAAAACTTGAATGGAACAGAAGTGCACAAACTGCCGATCAGGGAAATGGCCGGGATGCCAGCGGACAAGCGATCGATGCTAACGGTGAAAAAATTTGGGACTGGACTGCTGCAGACATCGAAGCAGCCGATCTGACTTCAAAAAGAGAAAAACAGAGAATTCCGATCAATGCTACTTATCTGGCATGGGCAGTTATGGATGAAGTTGACGGGAATGCTAAGAAAGGCTCTATTAGTGACTATGGTAAAGTCGTTCTGGAGGACCAGCCACTCGTACTTGATGCATTTTGGGAACAAGCCCGTAAACAACCTAGATTCGAAGAGCACATGATTAGTATGGATGCAACAAGCGGGAATAGTACAATTAAAAACTGGATAGAATACCAAAAATCGAAAAGCCCTGTAGGACAATCTTCAGTAGGAGATTCTATTAAAAGACTAGCTCCTAAGGACGCAGATTTAGATCAAAAAAATGTCCATGTCCAATTGTGGAAAAAAGCTGGATTATTTCAAACAGGAATTGTTGGTGGAAAAGAACAAATTACGGGTTACAATTTCTAACATTTAGGAAAACATATGGATGAGACAATTTTTAAAATCGAGAGCATAGGATTAATAAGTAAAATTTTAGCTTATCAGTGTTCCGTTGCAAATAATGGTCGTAGTATTTTTAGTATTTTAGATAAATTTTGCTATTACGAAGAAGAAAGGTTGGATCCTGAAGATGATTTTTATCTAACTATTTATAAAAATGAAATTCTAACGATGGTATATTATGCCCCCAGAACCATGATCCAAGAAATTAGAAATGATGAATTAAGACAAATGACCGTAATGTATTATAATGAAAACCCAGATGCATTTACCATGCCTGAATCTTTTTTTGATCAATTAGAAATTGCTGGTGCGACAGATGAAGTGCAATCAATAAAGCAATTTATGGAAGAAATACAAAATATTTATAATCGATTGTTAATTGTCTCGAATTTTACCGAACATATGATATATGTGGATTATATCTCAACTTTAAAAGTTGACGAGATAATAATATCCGAAAACATAGCCATGCTTCGTGAAGAAATTGATGAATTAAGAAAATTATATCCAATAATATCGAGTGCGGCAAATAGAACTTTTGAAGAAATGCCAAACCTTAAAAAAAGTCTTTTTTCTATACAAATTATTCCACCCGGAGTCCTGAGAAAAATAGCTGTTGGGACACCAGTTTGGATATTGGTAAGAATATTAAGCAGAACCGAAAGGGTTGCGAGATTTTTTTTGGACAAG
>VFKW01000031.1 GCA_009885355.1 Candidatus Berkelbacteria bacterium | reverse complement strand
TACAGAACTCCCAGCGAAGTGTATTTTGGTTCAATCATTTAATAACATAATCCGGATTTTACCATCTAACTTTTAATAAAAAATTGTCTTGACAAAGGGGTCCACTTTATAGTTACTCGTTGTTGCCCATCGATAATAGCCCTAGAATATATACTATCCGTATCTTTAACTTGCACAACTGTGCCAAAGTAGTGATTTTTACCCTTATTTATACACTCCTCTAGGTCATTCAAAAACTCGTCAACATTTGTAGCCTGCCATAAGAAAGGCCTTTGAAACTCCGGAATTTCAAAAAACATACCCGGAGTGTACAGGAACTCTTTCATATTACTTTGTGCAAATATCATTTATTCTCCTTGATGATTTTTATTTCTTAAATAATTCCTTATCGCCAATATGACATCGTTTTGGAAATGTCCCCGATAATCACTCTAGATACACCCGGTTATTATAGATTTCCATTTATTAGTTTTGAAAACCAAGCGGAAAATCCTGCCGGTTTTAATAGATCAAAAGTATAATGCTGTTTTAGGTCTCGTTTAAACTCTTCCGAGATATTCACCGGGTTGGTTTCAATCAATTTTTTATTAAGAGTAGAGAAATGAATCTTTGCTTTTTCGGCCTTGGCAGGCGTGGCTTCGTCCTCGTCCTCGTCAGACTTGATTTCTACGACGCGTATAATTGATTCTATTCCGTCGTCTTGCAACTTTTTCAAAACATCCAGGCCATCCTTAATTCCCTTTTGCTTTAAAATTTTAAGATAATTATCTAAATTAATTTTAATAAAAAAATCAGGATTAAAACCTCTCAAGACTCGGTCTTTTCCTCCTTTCCAGTATTCATATTCAACTGAATAAAAACCCTTGTCTGGAGATTTGATCCATGATTCAATATATTCACTATTTCCAATTAGACGAAATACAAATTCTTTTTCAGGATAATGTGAAACCAAAACGACACTTTGTGGATTTTTTAACAAAGAACTATCTACAATGTATGGTGGGCGAGGATCGCCCTCAGTTAATGATTTAATATTACCTTGGTATTTAACTAGGAGATGGTTTGGATCTGTAAACCCTAACATTAGTTGTCCGGTCGATGGCGATTTCTTCCTATTGTCTCGGACGTATTTTATAAGAGTTTTTGTTTTTTCATCAACTTCCTGTTCATAATCTTGGCTCATAAGTGCCGTAGCATCTCGCTCTAACTCTCCAACTCTTATACTACTTCTTTCAATCTTTTGTGTGCTAATGGGGGTAATGTTACCAGCAATATTAACGGGAATTCTAATCTTTGTCCCTTTTGGTAGAAATTGATTAAAATAAAGATCAATTTGTTTTTTATTATCATCCGCCAATCCGTTTTTTTCGATGCCCGCTTCTTCCATAGCAATTATTATGGTGTTACGAATTTCTTCTTCAGTTGGGCATCGGGACTCCTCACCATTACCGAAGTCAAAGTGAACTTCCTCGTATTCCCTACCTTTAAAACGACGATATAATCCATCGACAATTGAATCTAGAGTAACGGTTTGTTTTTTTAGTTGGTATTTTTCACTGCCCTTATCATAAAAAATAGTTAGATTTTCTTTTAAATCAATCTTGTCTAGGATAAGTTTTCTACCCTGTATTTGTTCGGGTTGGGGTGGAGCATCCTCAAACTTTTCTCCAGAAAGGTAATTAAGATTAAAGAGAGAAAAGTGATGCTTACCTCGCCAATCAGGTTCGTCTTTCAGGGGAAGAGGTTCTGAAACAATAAACATATCAGAATTTGTAACTGCATCAATTAGCTCCTTGATCTGGTCACCAAACTTTTCATGGTTTGTGACAGTCAACATCGGATAATTTTCTTTTATTTGACCCTGATCAAATGCACTTTTGTTGTCTAAACAGCGAGGAATTCTAAGGCCACGTCCCAGCACCTGTGATATCAACAATTTTGAGTTAAATAATTTTTCTTCCATAGGCACAATTTGAAAAACATTATCGACGTCCCAACCCTCCAGAAGTTTTCCCACAGAAAAAATAAACTCAACCGCTCCGCCAACCTTCAATAAATCAGTCTCTTCAACATTATCTAACTTATTCTTGTCTGAATCTGAGATGCCAGAAACAACACACAGTACCTTTGGACGAACCATCTGATCCAATTCGGCATCAGTGAGTTCTGGACGCTTGTTTTCCCTCTCCCACCTAATTAAAAAGTTGATAAATTCTTCAGTTTTCGCCTTAGCGCTTACGATTGCTGGGCAATAAAATACCGTTATCGGCTTGACTCGACGAATATCATTTTTGGCATAGGCATATTTTTCTGAATTATCGAGATGATTTTGATATATTACGGCAAATCTTTTTTCTGGGGTCCATTGAACATCACCTTGGTCGGACTCGGTCCCAATAATGGGATTGATATCTTTAATATATTTCTCATTAATTGCTACTCGAATATTGTAATCAAAAAGAACATCAGCAAAATAATCGTTCGCGTTATATGGCGTCCCAGTAAATCCAACATGGCGAGTAATTTCTGGGTATTGACGCAAAAACTTCATCCATAATCGCTCTGACCTCTCATCGCTTTCTTTGCCTTTAGTAGGATCAACATCTTGATCTAACTCAAGTTCTTTTTGAACGGCATTAAATTTAAGATGAGAGTAAGCATGATGAATCTCGTCTCCTAAAACTAAAACCTCGTCTATCCCCTTGAATAAAGTGTCCCGTATTCCGCCGTCTCGGTATATAGCATTGATATTTTCAATGGTAATACTGTTGTCTCCAATAACATCACTATTTTTTAGCAGTTCGATGGCCTTGCCCTGGTACTCCCTTGGAAGCAGTTTATTCCAGTCATCACGATTCATAAAATTCTCAAATTTTTCACGCAAACCTTGTTTAACTATAAGTGATGATGGTCCAAGCACCAGAACTCTTTTTGTAAAACCCATAACCAAAGACAAGTAGGCCACAGCAAAAATAACGTATGATTTTCCGGTACCAGTGGCCATATGGACCACTCCGGACAACCTATCGGCCAGCGGCAAATGTCCGAGCATCAGTTCCTCACTACCAAATCGTTCTTGCAAATGCGGGTTGTTAGCATAATTTTCTTTGGCTAGGTCGGCAACATTTTTATAACCGCCACCCCACAAGTAGGTCATCACATCACGGATGGCCTCGTACTGGTACTCTCTACCACCAGCAATAGCCCGGACGTAATCCTCAATTTCGTCAAAATTAAATCGACGGTTGTGTTTGCGCAAGTTAACTTTTAATACATGTTGAGACAAGTTGACCCGGTCAACTGTTTGAATTCTTCGTCCTCGCGGTTTTCTAAAATTATTGTCTGGCATATTATTTGACCTCATATGGTTTACTTTCGTTGCCATGTTTATCTATAGCAATGACTCCGACGCTAGGAGTCAGATTCTCAACTTTACAGGTCCCATCTTCACCAATTTCCTTGGCGTAGACGGCCACATCCATATCGAATGGTTTGCCAGGGACATAGTCGAGATCAACGAGTAGCATAGCTAGTCCATTAAGCCCATCAAAGCGATTTTTGGCACTATCTAAAATCTTTGTATTAAATTTAACAATCTTTAACCCACCTTCGACTCTTTCTATTTCAATTTCTACATCTTCATTGAAGTAAAAAGAAGTAGAAGTAACTAAATTGTTAATATTTTGTGCTGAACTCGGCTGCTCTTCTAGGACGAGTTTTTGAGAGATATCTTCTAAAATTTTATAAGGAAATGAAAAAATTTTAAAATTTACT
>VFKW01000083.1 GCA_009885355.1 Candidatus Berkelbacteria bacterium | reverse complement strand
TACCACTATTTTAACACATAAAAAAATGCCCTGACGGAATATTCCGTCAGGGCATTTTTTTATGTGTTAAAATAGTGGTATTATGGACTCAAAGGATTTACTATGTGTGGAATTGTTGCCTACATTGGGGATAAAAGAGCGGTGCCTATTTTGATATACGGATTGAAGAAGTTGGAGTATCGCGGTTATGATAGCGCCGGCTTGGCGGTGATAAATAATCAAAAATTAGAAGTGGTCAAGAAAAAGGGTAAAGTTGGCGAACTGGCAAAATCAGCTGAATTAAAGGGTTTAAAGGGGAATATTGGAATCGCTCATACTAGATGGGCGACACACGGGGAGCCGAGTGAGTTAAATGCGCATCCGCATTTGGGTTGTAATGGCGATATTGCGATTGTTCATAATGGAATAATTGAGAATTATCAATCGCTTCGTAGCTTGCTGATAGGTGAAGGCCATAAGATCTCTTCAGAAACTGACTCAGAAATAGTCGCTCATTTGATTGAGAAATTCTATGAGGGCGATCTTGAAAAAGCCGTTTTGCAAACGTTAAATTTGGTTGAAGGCGCATTTGGATTGGCGATAATCCATGAAGATAAAAATGAGATCATTGCGGCGCGAAAAGGATCACCGCTTATTATTGGCGTCGGTAAAGATGAGATGTTTGTGGCTTCAGATGTTTCAGCGATTTTAAAATATACCAAGGAAATTATTTATTTAAATGATAATGAAATCGCGAAAATCACTAAAAACAAAGTGTCTGTGAAAAATATACTTGGTGAAAAAATAAATCATAAGGTTGAAGAAGTGAAATGGTCTGCCGGACAGATCGAAAAAAATGGGTTTAAGCATTTTATGCTAAAGGAAATTTTTGAGCAGCCTGAATCGGTGCAAAACACGCTGCGAGGACGATTGTATGATGATAAAGTGAAATTGTCGGTTAAGATTCAGCCCAATAAGGTCGACCGAATCATAATTGTAGCCTGTGGGACGAGTTGGCATTCGGCGTTGATCGGAAAATTTTTGATCGAAAAATTGGTTCGAATCCCGGTGGAAGTGGATTATGCATCGGAATTTCGTTATCGTGATCCGATCGTCGGTAAAAATAATTTGGTGATTGTGATTTCTCAATCCGGTGAGACGGCAGATACACTGGCCGCGCTGCATGAGGCGAAAAATAAGGGTGCAAATACGATCGGGATTGTTAACACAGTAGGTTCGACTATTGCCAGGGAGGTTGATTCGGGGATGTTTTTGCATGCCGGACCAGAGATCGGGGTAGCGAGTACGAAAGCATTTACCTGTCAGATCACAGCTTTGCTTTTACTGGCGCTTTATCTGAAACAAGAAAGAAATGAGCCTCTGGATAAAAAGTTGCTAAAGGAAATGAAAAAATTGCCCCAAAGAATTGAGAAAGTGCTTGAATATTCTGACGACATACGAAAGATCGCTCGAAAATTGAGCCGATGCAATGATTTTCTTTATCTTGGGCGGGGAATAAATTTTCCAGTGGCACTGGAGGGTGCCCTGAAACTGAAGGAAATTTCCTATATTCATGCAGAGGGTTATCCTTCGGCAGAGATGAAGCATGGGCCGATTGCATTGGTTGATGAAAATTTGCCGAGTTTTTTTATCGCACAAAAAGATAAAATGTATGAGAAAAATTTGAGTAATATCGAGGAAGTGAAGGCCCGGAAAGGTAAAATAATTGTATTGGGAACCGAGGGGGATCAGAAGATCGCACAATTAGCGGATTATTCTATTTTATTGCCTCAGATGTGTGAAGAAATTTCGCCGATTGTGAATGTGGTTGTTATGCAGCTGTTGGCTTATCATATAGCTGATTTGAAGAAAATAAATATGGATAAGCCAAGAAATTTGGCTAAATCGGTGACGGTAGAGTAGAGAATATGGGAATTTTTCTGTATAATGGGTTAAGAAACATTATATATATTATTCTTCGAGCGTAACAGTATGGAGTCGAGAAGTAAGGTTCTCCACAGGGTCGAACAATATTAACCGGGATTTTGCGAATATGTTATTAAGTCAGCATGCTATAGTTGGTGGGGCGGTTGGATTGGCTACGGGCAATCCTGTTTTGGGGTTTTTGGCTGGATTTTTGAGTCATCAAGTTTTAGATATGATGCCTCATGTAGATGGAGCACCAGAAAAAGTAAGACCGAGGCGGTATTCATCGGTTGTTGACAGAGAATGGCCTTTATCTACTTATATTACATCATATATCGATGTTACAGTCACGACGGTTATTATTATATTTATTGCTCTTAGAGTGAATGAGCCTTTGGTTTTTTTGTGTGGGGCTTTTGGGGCTTCTCTGCCTGATCTAATGGACAATGTGCCATTTTGGAAAAAATGTTTTCGATCAACGAAATTTGGAAGTTGGTTTCATGGTATACATAGTAAATTTCATTTTCGATGGCATGAAGCACATGTTTATCAATTAATATTGGCGGTTTGTTTACAATTAATGCTTACTATAGGAGGAATATGGGTATCTTTACGAGGTTAATTTTATTGGTCGGGTCGTTTGTTGTGGCATATTTTATACTTAAATATAGGGAGCAATTGGTGCGGATGGTGGGGAAGAATTATTATGCCGAGAGGTTTTTGGGATCTGGCGGGACATATAATATGTGGATCTTGCTGGCGGTGCTGTTGGTTATTGTTGCTGTGTGGAGGTTGGTATAAGATTTATAAGGGTCATTTGGGTTGCAAAAGATATAAATCCTTGGTATAATATTTAAGTATTAAAAATTGATTTTGGGCCGGTAGCTCAGCTGGCTAGAGCACCTGCTTTGCAAGCAGGGGGTCCGGGGTTCGAATCCCCGTCGGTCCACAGAAAAAATCACCTGGAAAGGTGATTTTTTGAATAATGAATCTAGAATAGTGAATAATGAGATGGTTTTTTGCAATCGGTGGGGGATTGTGGTAATTTTAAGATATAGAAGGAGAGTGTTATATGGAAAAAGAAATTATTATTGATACAAATGATGAGCATAGGATTTATGGGTATTTGACTACGCCAAGCGAGAAGGCTGATAGGTTGGTGATTTTTGTGCATGGGTTTACTGGGAATTGTAATGAGCATATCTTTTTTAATGGATCGAAATATATGGCTAAACAGGGGATAGCCAGTTTTCGATTTGATCTATATAGCTGGAAGGAAAAGGGGCGGACGTTTACGGATTGTGATGCTCAAATACATCTTGATGATTTAAAGTCGGTATACAATCAGTTCAAGGATCAATTTTCTAAAATTTATTTGGTTGGACATAGCTTTGGCGGTATTATTGTGCAACTTTTTACTAAGCCAGTTTCTGGAGTAATTTTGTGGGATGGTTCACATCCGGCTGATTTTATCGATCAAGCAGAGTATAAATATGTCGAATCACTTGATTCTTACACAGTTAATTGGGGGAATGTTTTTGTGATCGGAAGGAAAATGCATGATGATAAGTGGTTGAAAATGACGGCAAAAGAGATCGTTGATTGTGTGAAAAGTCCGATAAAAATTATTTGTGCAGGGAATGGAATATTGAAAGAGTATGGGAAAGAATATTTTGAATTAGCAAATGAGCCTAAAGAATATACAGTGATTGAAGGCGCGGGGCATACTTTTGATGAAGAAGGGGTGGAGGAGAAATTGTTTGAGCAAACAGCTAGTTGGGTTTTGAAGAATTGAGGAGTGAATAAATGGCGAGGGATAATTTAAAAAATATGTCTGAGGGGGCGAAAAAGGTTTTTGGGGGAGTTATTTTTGATTTGTATCAATGGGAACAGGTGCTTTATGATGGTTCGAAGGCTACTTTTGAGAAATTGATGAGAGATGATACGGTGGTGGTTTTGCCTGTGACCTGTGAGGGGAAGATCGTTTTGCTGGATCAGGAACAACCTGATTTGCCGCGATTTTTGGGTTTTCCAGGTGGTAGGATCGATGAGGGGGAGGACGATTTGGGAGCGGCGAAGAGGGAATTGCTGGAAGAAACTGGATTTGCAGGAGATAGTTGGGAATTGTGGTTTGATTATTGTCCGACGCCAAAGATCGATTGGAAAGTAAGCGTCTATATTGCGAGAAATTGTCGAAAAGTGGCGGAGCAAAAAGGGGATGGTGGGGAAAAGTTTTATGGGTTGAAAGAAGTGGATTTTGAGGAATTTTTTGAATTTGCAACTAGTGATAAGGCAGAATTTCCGATGGCATCTAAATTATTAAAAATAAAATTGGATGGGAAGTTGGGGGAATTTAAAGATCGGCTTTGCCGATCAGTAGCTGGTAGTTAGTAGTAGGTAGTTAGGGGACTGGGGGACGATCCCTCCGCTGCGCCCCAAAGGGGCCCCTTTGGGGGTCGGGATGACAAGAAAGAGCGGTCGGGATGGAGTTATTTTATATAAAATAGTACAATTAGAGTATCTTAAATGTTTGTTTAAGGAGAAATATGAAATTTAAAAGGAAATATTTATTGGTAGGATTATCCGTTTATATATTGCTTTTAATATTTAATTCCAATTATATTTTTAATGGAGCATTTGAATGGGTTGAAATTATTAATCCTTTTGAAAATTTCTATGCTTTTTCTGTGCTTCTTGGTATTATTATTTTTTTATTGGCAAAGAGGTTTGGGGGCAGGTCAGAAAAGTTAGATTCTTTACAACAAGCTTCGAATAGTAATCAAGTAGTTTGTAATAATAAAATTGGATTTCGGGAGTATTTTTGTACGTTAATTGGAATATTGTTAATTTGGGGTAGTGTAATAATAGGGCAAGTTGATGCAATAGCTGTAGTTTCTATGTTTATAATTCCTTTAATATCGATTGCTTTGTTTATTCCTATGCTTAGGAAAAGAAAAAAGATTGGCATCGCTTTAATGGTGATGATTTGGCCTATGATGTATTTATTTTTATTATTAACATGTTCTTTTACTCAAATGACAGATTGTCCGTATTAATATTTTAAGACGTATTTATTGCTATTTTCTCTAATGTGTTTGTGGTTTTTCTTGGTTATAATTTATTTATGACTGAGCAAGTGCAAAATTATATTGTTTTTACTCTGATGGCGGCGATCAATTTCCCTATGTTGACGGTGGTTTTGTTGTATCTTGGGGCGGAAAAAGGGCGGAAAAAAGCTGTTTTTTACCTGATAGGGAGTGAATTGTTATTTTTACTGATTGAGATATTTGCCCTGAGTATCTCGACGAGGTTTTTGGATTTTAATATACGGCATCGATTTTCTGGGGAATTTGATATCTGGTTTGCGCTTATCTTACTCGGACTAGGAATCTATAATACATTCTTTAAAAAAGAAAAGGTCCAAAAAGAGAAGAAAACTGACGGCAAATGGTGGGTTTATGTGGGTTTGGGATTTGTCATGACCGCGGTGAATATAAATACGCTGATTTTTTATTTCTTGGCTTTGAAAAATACGATTCAGATTACTTCAAATATAGGGCATCAGTACCTATTGGTGGTTTTGAGCATGGTGGTGGTA